>JAEZPN010000078.1 GCA_023413645.1 Bacteroidota bacterium | reverse complement strand
TGCATGGTATGACCATGGGCGAGATTGCTACGATGGCTATCGGTGAGGGGTGGGCAAAGCCCGCGAAGCTCACGGTGGTAAAGTGCCAGAACTACGACCACACGACGCACTACGAATTACCCATTGCTCCGTCACCCAACCTACCTACGCAGCACTCCATATACCTCTACCCCACCACCTGCCTCTTTGAAGGCACGGTGCTAAGCATGGGACGCGGCACTGAGGCACCCTTCGAGCTCTACGGCCACCCCGACCTCAAGGGCTACGACTTTAGCTTCACGCCCGCACCCAACGCCGGCTCAGCAAAGCCACCCCACATGGGTAAGACCTGCTATGGCGAGGACCTACGCACCCTCCCCAACGAGGAGATATGGGCCGAGGGCATCAACCTCGAGTATATTGTTGCGGCCTACCACAACCTCGCACTGGGCGAAAAGTTCTTTACGCAGATGTTCGAGAAGCTCATTGGCGTAGGCTATGTGCGCGAGATGATTATTGCGGGATACAGCGCCGAGGAGATTGAGGCACGCTGGATGGAGGATGTAGAGAAATTCAAGGAGCAACGACGCAAATACTTGATTTACAACGAATAATAAAATAAAACTATTTATACTATGGGATTTTTTGATCTATTCAAAAAGAAGAAAGTTGAGGAGCCTAAGGTTGACGCTGCTCCCGTAACCGAAGAGGAGAAGGCTGCCATCGCCATCGAGGAGCAGAAGGCTGAGGAGGCAAAGGCCGAGGCTGAGCGCAAGGAGCTCGAGGCGGGTCTCGAGAAGAGCAAGGAGGGCTTCTTTGGCAAGCTCAAGCGCGCCATTGCGGGTCGCACAACGGTAGATGCAGACGTTCTCGATGACCTCGAGGAGGTGCTCATCACATCGGACGTGGGCGTAGATACCACCGTGAAGATTATCGAGCGCATCGAGGCACGTGTAGCACGCGACAAGTACCTCAACACCGAGGAGCTTCAGTATATTCTCCGCGACGAGATAGCACAGCTCATGGAGGAGTCACACCGCTCGACCGAGGACTTCGGCATCGAGGTTAAGGAGGGCACACCCTTCGTGCTTATGGTCGTGGGCGTGAATGGCGCAGGTAAGACTACGACCATCGGCAAGCTCGCAGCACAGCTTACAAAGGCGGGCCGCAAGGTATATATCGGTGCTGCAGATACGTTCCGTGCCGCAGCTATCGACCAGCTCGCAGTGTGGGCAGAGCGTGCCGGCGCTACGATGATACGCCAGGAGATGGGCTCAGACCCCGCATCTGTGGCATACGACACCCTACGCTCGGCTGTGGCGAACAATGCCGACGTGGTGCTCATCGACACCGCAGGTCGCTTGCACAACAAGGTGGGTCTAATGAAGGAGCTTACGAAGATTCGCAACGTTATGTCTAAGGTCATCCCCGATGCACCCCACGACGTAATGCTCGTGCTCGACGGTTCTACAGGTCAGAACGCCTTTGAGCAGGCTAAGCAGTTCACCGAGGCTACGCAGGTGACATCGCTCACCATCACGAAGCTCGATGGCACAGCCAAGGGTGGCGTGGTTATCGGCATCAGCGATAAGTTCCACATCCCCGTACGCTATATCGGCATCGGTGAGGGCATCGACCAGCTTAAGATGTTCGACCGCAAGGAGTTTGTACGCGCCATGTTTGGCGACGCTAAATAGTCGTGTAATATGAAGAAAATCAACATCATAACCCTCGGATGCTCGAAGAATACCGTGGACTCTGAGCACCTCGCAGCACAGCTTGCCGAGTATGGCTACACCATCGTCTTTGATAGCGACCGCACGGATGCCGACGTCGTTGTAATCAACACCTGCGGCTTTATTGGTGACGCCAAGCAGGAGTCCATCGACACCATCCTTCGTGCCGCAGAGCTTAAGACAGCGGGCAAGATTGAGGAGCTCTTTGTCGTAGGTTGCCTCTCGCAGCGCTATGCCGATGAGCTACGCCCCGAGCTCCCCGAAGTTGACGACTTCTTCGGTGTTAACGACTGGGCAGGCATAGTGGAGCGCCTCGGCGCGAAATATCGCAACGAGAACGAGACAAAGCGCGAGCTCTCGACCCCCTCACACTACGCCTACCTCAAGATTTCGGAGGGTTGCAACTGGATGTGTGGCTACTGCGCCATCCCTCTTATCCGTGGCCGCCACAAGTCGGTACCCATGGAGGCACTCATCGCCGAGGCTGAGGCCCTCGTAGCGAAGGGCGTACGCGAGATTATGGTCATCGCACAGGATACCACCTACTACGGTGTCGACATCTACGGTGAGCGCAAGCTTGGCGAGTTGTTGGAGCGCCTCTGCGCCATCGAGAAGTTGGAGTGGATACGTCTGCACTACGCCTACCCCACCGACTTTCCCGATGAGGTTATCGAGGTCATGGCACGCCAGAAGAAGATTTGCCGCTACCTCGACATCCCCTTCCAGCATATCTCCGATAACCAGCTCACGCTGATGAAGCGCCGCCATACGAAGGCCGATGCACTACGCCTTATTGAGAAGCTCCGCGCCTCAATTCCCGACATCGCACTACGCACCACGCTGCTTGTGGGCTACCCTGGCGAGACGGAGGAGGACTTCGCCGAGTTGATGGAGTTTGTGCGCGACACTAAGTTCGACCGCCTCGGTGTATTCCCCTACTCTGAAGAGGAGGGCACATACTCTGCTACACGCCTCAAAGATGATGTGGCTGAGGATGTTAAGCACGACCGCGTAGATCGCATCATGCGCCTTCAGGAGCGTGTATCGTTGGAGAACAACGCACGCCGCGTGGGTCAGACCATGCGCGTAATTATCGACCGCAAGGAGGGAGACTTCTACATCGGACGCTCGGAGTACGACTCCCCCGAAGTGGACCAGGAGCTCATTATAGAGAGCTTCGGCAAGCGCCTTATGCGTGGTCGCTTCTACAATGTTGTGGTTACGGACTGCGAGGACTACGACCTCTACGCCGAGCTTGTACAGTAGCTTGGGGTCGAAAGTTTTTAACTTAAAATTTGGTTTTTAGCCAAAAAAATATTATCTTTGGGCAATAAAACTACGTTGCACAAAGCGACATTGCACTACATGGCAGAGAAGGAGATCATAAAGAGACTACGTGACGAGGTGGAGAGGCTCATTGCTGACCACAGTCGCATTGCTGCCGAGTGCCGAGCATTGGCCAAGGAGCGCGACAGGCTACAGGGTGAGAAGCGACGCCTCGAAGAGAAGGTCCGCGACCTCGACACACGCCTCAAGAGCGCAGAGCTTAGCGCCGTGATGAGTGGTGAGGGTGGCAATGTCGAGCGTGCACGACAGCGTGTCAACAATTTATTGCGGGAGGTTGACCGCTGCATAGCCGCCATAAAACACGAAGAGGATAATAATTAACGACGATGGCAGAAGGTAAGATTAAGGTAAACATATCAATAGCCGGCAAGAGCTACCCGATGACCATCGACGCAGCAAATGAAGAGCTATATCGCGTAGCGGCAAAGCGCCTGAACGAGAAGATTACGGAGTATTCAAAGATTCCGAAATTCGATATGCAGGATCGTATTGCCATGGCTGCATTGCGATACTCAATACTCGCACTAACCACCGAGCACAGCTCGGCACTTGGCGATGAGGATGTAGAGGAGCTACACGCCATCGAGGAGCGCATACGCAAGTATGTCAAGGGTTAATTGCGCACAGGGCTAATGTGGGGATAGGTTACAACTTGTCCCCCACGAACTTTAGGCTCGATATTTGCAGATATATGGGTGGCACACCCCTGGAAGTGTGTCAGCGTTCTTTAAAATAGAAAAATCTATCCCGCATAGATTCCTTAAAAGCTTTGCGAACTGTACAATTTATATAACATTGGGACAACTCTCGAGAAAAGTTACAAAACAAGGCCTCAACCCCTCGGGGTGTGCTAATACCACCAGTGGACTGTTGCGTACCTCGGAGCCCCACCTATGACTTATCTGCGGATTCGTCAAACAAGTTAAGGAGTCCATGCGGATTTTTTTTTATAAAACATTAACTAACAACCTATATAACATTCACTCATTTAAACTATGGAAGAGTCAGTAATTTGGACAGTCGTCGGTTTGGTGATTGGTGCTTTGGTGGGAGGTTTTGCCGCCTACTTCATAGCTAAATCACGCGCTAAGGCTATCGTTGCGAAGGCTGAGGCAGATGGCGAAATGATAAAGAAGGAGAAGATGTTGCAGGCTAAGGAGAAGTTCATCCAGCTTAAGAGCGATCACGATCGCCAGGTGAATGAGCGCAACCAGAAGCTTCAGCAGAGCGAGCAGCGTGCAAAGCAGATTGAGGCAAACCTCCAGCACAAGGAGCGTGACCTCGACAAGAAATCTGCCGACTACGACAAGCGCAAGGAGCAGCTCGAGGCACGCGCCACAGAGCTCGAAACAAAGAAGGAGGAGCTCGCAGCAGTCATCAAGGAGCAAAACACACGCCTCGAGCAGATCTCGGGCATGAGCTCTGAGGAGGCTAAGAACGTTCTTATCGAGAACATGAAGAACGAGGCTAAGGCTGAGGCTGCAGCATACGTAGCAGAGACAATCGAGGAGGCTAAGCTCTCAGCAACAAAGGAGGCAAAGCGCATCGTAGTGGCATCTATCCAGCGCGTAGCGACTGAGACAGCTATCGAGAATGCCGTTACGGTATTCAACATCGAGTCTGACGAGGTTAAGGGTCGCATCATCGGTCGTGAGGGCCGTAACATCCGCGCCTTGGAGGCAGCAACAGGCATCGAGATAATCGTCGATGATACTCCCGAGGCTATCATCCTTTCGGGCTTCGACCCCGTACGTCGCGAGATTGCACGCCTTGCCTTGCACCAGCTCGTAACAGACGGCCGCATCCACCCCGCACGCATCGAGGAGGTTGTAGCAAAGGTTAAGAAGCAGATTGAGGAGGAGATCGTAGAGGTAGGTAAGCGTACTACCATCGACCTCGGTATCCACGGCTTACACCCCGAGCTTATACGTCTTATTGGTAAGATGAAGTACCGCTCATCATATGGTCAGAACCTCTTGCAGCACGCTCGCGAGACTGCGAACCTCGCAGGCATTATGGCCGCAGAGTTGGGTCTCAACCCTAAGGCAGCACGCCGCGCAGGTCTCTTGCACGATATTGGTAAGGTGCCCGATGACGAGCCCGAGTTGCCACACGCAATTATCGGTATGAAGCTCGCGGAGAAGTACAAGGAGAAGCCCGACGTATGCAACGCTATCGGTGCACACCACGACGAGGCAGAGATGACATCGCTCATCGCACCTATCATTCAGGTATGTGACGCTATCTCTGGTGCTCGCCCCGGTGCACGCCGCGAGGTTGTGGAGTCGTACATCAAGCGCCTCAAGGAGATGGAGGGCATCGCGCTCTCATACCCTGGCGTTGTTAAGACCTACGCTATTCAGGCGGGTCGTGAGCTCCGCGTAATCGTTGGTGCCGACAAGCTCTCGGATCAGGAGTCAGAGGCATTGTCACACGACATCGCAAAGAAGATTCAGGACGAGATGACATATCCCGGTCAGGTCAAGATCACCGTTATCCGCGAGACTCGTTCGGTATCATACGCAAAGTAAAACAGTGTGATAGTAGCCGTTAGCTACCCATCACAAAAAGCAAACCACCCAGGAGTAAATCTTGGGTGGTTTCTTTATTATCTAATCTCACTACGGCTCACTACGGCAACAGCTGAAACTTCGCCTGTATGGAGTGGGCTATTGTTGTCTCGGCGAACTCCATAGGCTCCGGCTCCTCTACGAAGGTCTCAACGACACTATCCATGGCATAGGCACGAGACTTCACGGCGCAATTTACATTAAAGTAGACATCGCCATTGCTGTTATAGTCGTGGATATATGTGCATAGGCCTATCTCCTGCTCTACAGCCTCTGCGAGCACCTCTGCGTTATGCTTGGCATCGCGTATAGCCTCACGGCGCAACTCCTCGCGTATCTTATCGAGATTGGTGCAAGTAGCGCTACTCAGTGATACGCTGTGCAAGTTCAGCTTCTCGAGCGCAGCAAAGGCAGCGGATAGTTCCTCCGCACCATGCACAACAAACTCATAGTGGCGCGTTGCAAGAGCCCCACGACGCTTGTATGAGCTGTAATTGTTCTTGAGTCGCAGCGCCTCGTCAGTATCGAAACCCTCTGCACGCAAGCTCTTAATTAAAGACCGCTCCTGCTCATCGAGCGACACACGCCCCTTGGTATCTGTCTCGCTAATGGTGATGGCAATGGTAAACTTATCAGGCGTCACCTTACGCTCGGCATATCCGTTTACGATGACCTCGCCTTGCTGCGCCTCCTGCGCTGAAGCACCCAACGCCACAACAAGCGCCAAGGTGCAAAGAATAAATCGTCTCATAGAATATTGCTATTAGGGAATACTACATACCTAACGCAACTCTACGAGACGATATTGTATTGCTATCGTACTTATGCGGTCAACCAAAGTCGCTACATCTCCTCCATGCGCCACTCCTCGCAGTCGCTCTTAAGCTCCTCAAATTCATCATCCGCAAGTTCAAGGGCGTAGGTCACAAGGTAGCTATCCTCGGCATCGAAGTGGTTGACAAAGGTTTTCGCTACCCTATCAGCATCGCCACCGCAGTAGTCGATGATGTTGCTAACCAAGTCGTTCCACAAGTTGTCATCATAGTCGCGCGACTCGCTATCAGCTTCGGCAGTAAAGGTGTAGTTGCTACTACATGGCACCGATGCCACCAACTCGCGCATCGACACTCGCTTCACAACCGTCTGCTTTGCCTCGCCTGCCATAGCACCTACGATGCGCTCAAGCCATAGCCTATCCGTCGCGTCGAATGTGGCGAGCTCCGTGCTGTCAATATCCAACACCGCCACCACCCTCTCGTCACGCCATACGGGAACGACAATCTCGCTACGCGACAACGAACTGCAGGCGATATGACCGGGGAACTTCTCGACATCCTCCACCACGACAGTCTCGCCACGCTCCCACGCCGCGCCACACACGCCCTTACCATATTTAATGCGACTACAAGCCAGCGGGCCCTGGAACGGTCCTAACACAAGCTCATCGCCAACAACGCGATAGAAACCCGTCCAAAGAGGCTCTATCGTGGCGTGTATCATAGCTGCGATATTCGCCATGTTGGCAATCTCGTCGCACTCACCCTCAGTAAGAGCTACGACCTGCCTATACAGCAGGTCGTAACGCTCATCCTTGCCTCCGTGGGCAATCTTTAACTCCTCAGCCATTGGCGATTAAATGTCGTTATTGAGCTGTGGAATATCTGTTGTTGTCTCGCGCTCACCCAAGAGGTGCTCAGAGAAGTAATCCGCCATGCGCCAGAAGAAGTACTCGTTCATGTCGCCAAAGCCGTGACGCTGGCCAGGCAATAGGAGCATATCGAAGCGCTTGTTGTTGCGGATAAGAGCATCGACAACGCGGAGAGTACAACCAGGGTGTACGTTCTCGTCGATGTCACCATGCACGAGCAAGAGGTTACCCTTCAAGCGGTTAGCAATCTCGTGGTTAGCAGAGATATGGTACTCGAATACGATTTCGCCATCCTGCTCTACCTCCTTGATGCCGTGGTGCTTCTCGCTCCACCAGCGGTTGTAGATGTTGTTGTCGTGGTTACCTGCGCATGATACCGCAACATCAAAGAAGTCAGGGTACATCAAGATAGCCGCTGTTGACATAAAGCCACCACCCGAGTGACCGTGGATGCCCACGCGCTCAATGTCGATGAAGCTGTGGCGTGCTGCGAGCTGCTGCGCTGCAACAACCTTATCCTTCAAGCCGTAGTCGCGCAAGTTACCATAGCCGTAGTTGTGATACCACTTCGAGCGGTCGGGGTGACCACCGCGGTTACCTACGGTGATAACGATGAAGCCCATCTGTGCGAGGCGGTCAGTACGAATCAATGGCTGATACCATGACTGCTCCACAGCCTCGGTCTGGGGACCTGGATATACATACTCAATAATTGGGTACTTCTTATTGGGATCGAAGTCGTAGGGTTTGAACATCACGCCGTGAAGGTCTGTAACGCCATCAGCAGCCTTAACAACGAAGGGCTCGGGGTACTGGTAGCCGATAGCGAACAAAGGCTCGAGGTCAACCTCAGCGAGAGTCATAACCTTCTTACCATCAACAGTGTAAAGTTCCGATACGGGAGCTGCATCAGCACGAGAGTATGTCGTTACGAAGTAGCGACGGTCATCCGAGAGCGAGAACTCACCATTGAAATCGCTGGGGTCGAGCTGCTTGAGACCTGTACCGTCGTAGTTCACACGGAAGAGGTGCAAGTAGTAGGGGTTCTCACCCTTGTTGTAGCCCGTAGCGGTGAAGTAGATAACGCGCTTTGCGTCATCCACGCCAAGGACGTTAGATACGTGCCACTCGCCCTTAGTTATCTGGTTGATGAGCTCACCATCAGTTGTGTAGCGATAGAGGTGTGCCCAACCTGTGCGCTCCGACCACTGGATAACCTCCTTGTCGCCATTTACGAGCGTAGGCATCTGCCACTCGATAGATGTGTTCATCTTCTCCTCGATAACATCCTTAGCTGTTGCTGTGGCTACGTCTACAACACAGAGGTCTGCACGCTTGATGTCGCGACTCTGGCGGATAACATAGAACTTGTCGTTGTCACCCTGCCATACCATGCGCATAGGCTTAGCGTAGCGGTCAGCGTGCTTTGCGGGGCGATTACAGATGAAGAGCATCTGCTCCTTGTACTTTGCCATATCCACCTCGCGGCGCTCGAAGTTCTCGGTGTCGAACAACTCCAACCAGAAGTCGGGGCTCTGCTCGCCAGGCATCTGATACTTATACTCGAACAACTCGGGGCGATCCTTCAAGATGTTGATTACCCAGAAGTCCTCAAGCATAGCGGTATTTGAACGTACTGTTGCGAAGTGCTTTGAGTCGGGTGACCACTGCAAATATACGCGGTAGCGCTCGCCATCCTTGAGCTGCTCGATGCAGTCCTCAAACCAGTGGTATGCTGTATCCTCAGTAGCGTCGGTTGTGATCTGGTGCTCAACAATTGTCGAATCCTTGGGGTCACGCACCCACTTCTCAACATCCTCAGTTGTCATATACCAAAGGTTGTTATCCTTCTGATATACAGCGATGCGGCCGTCGGGCGATACGTTTGCCCATGCGGGGTAAACCACGTCACGCTCCTCGATGCGCTCCAAGCTCTTAGCTGCGATGTCCCACTTGAAGTGGAATACAAGGCGCTTGCCCTCGTCATCCTTGGGTGCGTAGTCGTTGTTCTCAACCATTACGTCGCCGGGAGCGATGTCGAAAAGGACATATTTATCCTCCTTGAGTTCCATGTTGCGGATGGGGAGGTGCTGCCAGTCGAATGGGTAGTTGGTGTCGAGCGTAACCTTCTCAGCAAGCTCACCCATGTTCCACAACTCTGTACGCTTGCCCGCAGCGGGGTCAACGATGTAGTAGGTTGTGCCATCTACGTTAGACCATGAGTACCAGAACTTTGTTGAGTTCTCAAACCAGTTGGGACGTACGGCTGTCTGTGGAACAAGGCGACGTACCTTTGTGGGTGAGAAACGCTCTGCCAACTCGTAGTTGGGCTTTACTGCCTCAGGCTCAGAGCCAAAGGCGGGTGCTGCAGCGGCCATTGCGGCAACAGCAACAACAAGCATTGATAGTCTCTTTATCATATTATTAAAGTTTAAATTTTATAGCAGTAGTTTGCAATATACAAAGATACAAAAAAAGTTAACAAACGGCCTATATAATCGAAAATATTTATCATGGTCGGCATTACCACGATGACATCATTTGTATTTTACAAATAATTTGTATAACTTTGCTTGATATTAAACTCTTGAAAAGTAATGATTGACAACGAGGCTCTACGAGCTAAATATAACCCAGAGGGTTCACTCCTACGACGCGACCAGCTTGAGCTTGTACGCATGCTTAAGGTCTTTGCAAAGATATGCGAGGAGCACAACATAACATGGTGGCTAAGCTCGGGAACACTCCTTGGCGCTGCACGCCACGAGGGATTTATACCCTGGGATGACGACCTCGATATAGTGATGCTCCGCAAGGATGCTAAGCGACTGGAGAAGGTGATGCGAGAGCTCAACGACAAGGAGTTCGTCTACCACTCCATGCGTAGCGACATAGAGTATATCCACACCTTTACGAAGTTCCGCAAGCGCGAGGGCGAAGTGGAGGGAGGACACCGTCGCGGCAAGTGGCTAAAGTGGAGAGGTCCCTTCATCGACATTTGGGCGATTGAGAAGACAAGTCGCTTCTCAGCACGTGCCTCGAGCATCATATGCAATAACCTGCAACACATAACATCCTATATCCGCTGGGGATGGTTACGCAAGCCTATGATTTGGAGCATACGCCTCTTTAACAATGGTCTTGTAATACCTCTACTACGCCTAATAGGTCTTATCAACCCCAAGGGCGAGTACCACTACGCCTTAGGTTCGGGCTGGGGGCGCCACACCTTCTTTATGAAGAACACCTTCCCACTTACTACAGCACGCTTCGAGGGCGAGGAGTTCCCCGTACCCAAGGATATGGATAGCTACCTAACACTCGTATATGGAGATTGGCGCAAGCTACCTACCGAGGAGCAGATACGCAAGGCTATACACAACCCTGTATATATAAACGAGATTTATGGCACAAAATAGTACCACCTCCGACTATACGTTTGATGCTCAGGCGCTAAAGGAGCGCTTCAACCCCGAGGGCTCGAAGTTGCGTAACGACCAGTTGGAGTTACTCGAAATTCTCGTCGACCTCGCTGAAATATGCGACAAAAACAATATTACATGGTGGCTAAGTTCGGGAACACTCCTCGGCGCGGCACGCCACAAGGGTTTTATACCTTGGGATGACGACATAGATATTGTGATGTTACGCAAGGATGCCAAGCGCCTCGAGAAGATTCTCCACAAGATGGATAGCGACAAGTATGTCTACCAATCTATGAAGTCGGACATAGAGTATGTCAACGCCTTTGGAAAGTTCAGAAAGCGTGAGGGCAAGGTGGACATAACGCAGGGACGCTACAAATATCTTAAGTATAAGGGGCCCTTTGTCGACATATTCCGCATCGAGAAGACAAACTACACCGTAGCGCGCATAGCACGAGCCATATATTGGAATTTACAGTACCCAACGATCAAGATTAAGTGGCGCTGGTTGCGTCATCTGCTTATCCGTGGCGTAGAATACTTCTGCTTTGGCATCGTAAACCCCATACTCCGCCTCTTTGGTTGTATAAACCCCAAGGGCGAGTACCACTACACCCTCGGCATGGGGTGGTATCGCAGCACCTACTTTGCCCAGGATATTTTTCCGCTATCGACCATAGAGTTCGAGGGTCGCACCTTCCCTGCACCCAAGAATGTAGATAAATATCTGCAGGGTGTATATGGCGACTGGCGCAAGATTCCCGATATCGAGGAGATATGCAAGGCTGTACACTCCGAGACACTTGCCGCCGAACTTAGCAAGGGCGACAACAAGCCCAACACAACAGAATAACGTAAAGAGTTTAGCACATATGAAAAATGCCATTGTAACGGGCGCAACGAAGGGCATAGGCCTCGCCATAGCAAAGATGCTTCTTAGCGAGGGTTACCATGTTGTGGTCACCTATGCACACGATGAGACCTCGGCCACAAAGTGCCGCGAGGAGCTAAGCACGCTATCCCCAAATTTCGAGATCGTAAAGGCAGACCAAGCAGATAAGGCCTCGATGCGTGCCTTCGCCGAGGAGATGCTCAAAAAGGGTCACATAGACTGCATCGTATGCAACGCTGGCACTACGCTACGTTGCTCGCTCACAGAGATTACCGACGAGGAGTGGGAGCGCACCATGCAGGTAAACCTCAACAGCAGCCTATACCTCATTCGCGATATATACGGCGTTATACCCCACAACAGCCGCATCATCTTCATCGGTTCGCTTATGGGTGTATACCCCCACGGCACATCGCTCGCATATGGAGTATCTAAGTCGGCAGTACACGCCCTTGCGCTCAACCTCGTAAAGTGCTTCGAGGCTACAGGGACAACCGTAAATGCCATAGCCCCAGGTTTCGTAGAGACCGAGTGGCAGGCAACAAAACCCGAACATATACGCCAAAATATCTACGCCAAGAGCGCCGTAAAGCGCTTTGCAGAGCCCAGCGAGGTGGCAGATGCCGTGCGCTTCTGCATCAACAATGCCTTTGTAAATGGTTCTGTTATAGAGGTTAGCGGAGGCTACAACTTTAAGTAAACTACAACCATGAAAACGCCCATTACCATATCTATCATAGCGCCCATCTACGGCGTGGAGAACTACATCGCCGAGTTTGCCGAGTCGGTGCTCTCGCAGTCGTACCCACACATAGAGTTTATCTTCGTGAACGACGGCACGAAGGATCGTTCGATAGAGATTCTCGAGGACGTCATAGAGAGGAAGTATAGCCATCTGCGCAACCAGATAAAGATTGTGCATAAGGCTAATGGAGGCCTCCCCGCGGCACGTGTTACGGGTCTTGAGCACGTTACAGGAGACTATGTATATCACGTTGACTCGGACGACTGGGTGGAGCGTGACTCTATAGCCAAGATTGCGGCAAAGATCGAGGAGACGAATGCCGATGTCATCTACTTCAACCACGTCAAGGAGTACCCCACGAAATCGAAGTATAAACGTGAGCGTATATACCAGAATGGCGAGCAGGCGAAGTATGTGCGTAACATGTATAACCACTGTTCCTATTCGAGCGTGTGGAACAAGTGCTTCCGCCATGCGCTATACACCGAGCACACCATCTACTCACCTAAGTATGGCTATGCCGAGGACTGCTACGTAACGACACAGCTTATAGGCTATGCCAAGAGTATCGCCTACCTCGACGAGTATGTCTACCACTACCGTAAGGGCAACCCCAACGCCTTGACGGGTCAGCAGCGCCGTAAGCGCAAGCGCGAGTATTCACTAAACTTTATAGACCTCTATCTCAAGTACCGCGACGTACCTCGCAACGAGAACCCCATCGCTGGTATCTTCGACGACATCTTGATACAGATGGGTTGGTACTCGATATTCTACCGCCTCGACCTCTTCAAGGAGTACCCATGGCTTGCTAAGGCTGTGCGTGGTGCAAAGATTAAGGGTGGCGGCTCGGACGTGCCTATCGTAGCACAGCTACTCACAAAATTCGTGGCATTGTTTAAATAACAGATACAACAAAGGAGTTACCCACACGGATAACTCCTTTATTATTAACTATATATAAGTCTATTTCTCGTAACGCGACTTATTTGGAAATAGCGTCTCGAATGCCTCGAGTACCACTCTGCGAAGCTCCTCATAGCGCTCCTCACTGAGCTGCACATCATTTAGACAAGTGAAGGTCTTCGTAGGATTGAGAAGGAACTTGCGGAGCTTCTCCGTAGAGGTAATGCCCAACGAGAAGTGACGCTTCGAGAGACGTCGATTTTCCAATGTGCCATTGAGATACATGTAGTTAAGGAAGATATACTGGCTGATGTTCTTCGCCGTGCGCGTCATGGTTATCGAAGCGTGGATAGCCTCCTTCTGTCGCTCATACACCGCTTCACACTCACTCTTAATCATTGGCGTACATACGTGCTGTGGGCGCAAGAAGAACAACGAGGGCTTCATGCCGAGAGCACGACGTGCCACAACATCCGAATTGCGGCATATCTTCTTGAACATATCAAACGACAAGAGGTGGCGGCTCATACCTAGCTGACCCTTGCCATTGACGAAGAAGTCTGTAACCTCGCACTTCTTCAACGGAAAGACATCGTCATTGAAGTATATATATCGCTCCGAAAGGCCCTTAATACGGTGGATATGCAACTCGATGGGGTTGCAGTTGAACGTTGGCAAGAACTGCTCGGGGATTATATCCTTGTGTAGCACTACATTCACCGTGTCGCGGTTAACCCACTCGGGCACCTGGCTATCGCGTGCCACGATGAGGTGAACCTTATCCACAAAGGGCATGTTTACCTCGATGCCACGCATAAGGTAGCGCAATGTACCCCAATCGCGGAAGCGCTTAGCGAGGATTGGAATATTCGTATGCTCCTCGTAGTCCTTCTGCCAAAGAGGATCAAGACCATCTACATATGTAATTACTACATCCATTCTTAGACTTCTTTATCTTATATTCAAAACGCAAAGATATGAAAAATATTCTTTTTAGTCTGTTTTTTCCACCACTTTTTCACTCCTTTACGTCGAAAACCCAACCAATAATCCAAACACCTCAACGAAATAGCGATCACCTATTTATTCGCCTTGCGGGCATACTCAAAGAGATAGTACGGAAGATGGCAATAGCCCGCGGGATTCTTATCCAAGTAGTCCTGATGATACTCCTCAGCAGTGTAGAAGTTGTGTAGTGGCTCCAACTCCACCACAATCGCTCCATCTCTCTTCTGCTCCACAGCGCGATATACGCCCTCGATAGCGGGCCTATCAGCCTCATCTGTATAGTATATGCCCGTGCGGTAGCGTGTACCTACGTCGTTACCCTGCTTGTTTAGCGACATGGGGTCAATGGAGTGGAAGTATAACTCAACAACCCTCTCAAGTGGCAGTATATCGGGGTCGTAGACAACCTTGACGCACTCCGCAAAACCCGTAGTATCTGTATATACCTCCTCATATGTTGGGTTTTCGCCACGACCATTGGCATAGCCAACTTCCGTAGCAATGACACCACGAATCTGCTTTAGGTAGTGCTCCGTACCCCAGAAGCAACCACCCGCCAAATATATCTCCTTCATAACTAATACTCTATACTATCGAACACCTCTTGCAGCCTATTAAGGAAGCCCGTAGACACGGGACCATCCATCTGCGTATGGTGAAACTGGAACGATATGGGAAGCGTGGTGCGGAACAACCCCTCGCGATATTTACCCCACACAACAAAGGGATTATTATAGAATCCCGCATAGAGGTTTACAACAGAGTCTAACTCACACTTCGTAAGCGCCGACGTGCCGATAACCATATAGTCATCACCGAGGTTGTAGTCCTCCTCATTTGCTGCAGTTTGCTCCGTAAGGCGCAAATAGTCTGCCGCAAAGGTGTGAACATCATCCGAATATGGAATATCGCACGTATTGATACCACCGCTCTTTGTCATCACGATAGTATTCACCGCAAGGTGGTCGAACTGCATCAGCTTATCCCCCACGGGCAGCAAGTAGAACTCGCCGAAGTCGCTTGCCGCACGACCTATGGCATAACACATTAGCATATTGAGCTTAAGACCCTTGCGACGTGCTACACGCCTGAGGTGGGTAATATCGAAGGTCTTGGTCATAGTCACCATGGGCATTGGTGAGCGCATCCACAGCTCGAAGGCCTTGGCACGATTTGTATCTTTGGGGTTGACCTCTCTCATAATGATAGATATATTGAAATACGTTTACAAATATACAAAAAAAATAGAGGCCACCATCGTTGGCAGCCTCTAATCTTTGTCGTAAAACGCAAATTACAATGCGTTAACGTGCAAAGCGAGTGAGCTCTTAAGGTTTGCAGCCTTGTTCTTGTGGATAATGTTGTGCTTTGCGAGCTTATCCAACATAGAGCTTACCTTTGGCAAAAGAGCCTCAGCTGCGCTACGCTCTGAAGTGTTGCGCAATGCCTTAACTGCATTACGAGTTGTCTTGTGGTAAAGACGGTTGTGTGCACGCTTTGTAACGGTCTGACGAATTCTCTTCTTAGATGACTTGTGGTTTGCCATAGTTTTTCTTTGTTATGTTTTTTACTTTTTATGTTTCTTTGTTTTTGCCGACTTTCACCGGAGTCTCCCCCAAGCAGTGCTTGTCAGCCAGCACATCATGACGACCGTAGTCGCTTTCGGATAGGCTCATAGCCCGCTCCTCAAAAATATTCAAACCGCACGCACCACACCAAAAGTGTGACACGCCAAGAGTAGCCCGTACGAGAGTCGAACTCGTCTTTCAAGAATGAAAATCTTGTGTCCTAACCGATAGACGAACGGGCCTTACCACTAACAGCTACGTATATGTGAGCAGTTTAGCGGCGCAAAGGTACACAAAATTTTCTATTCGGCAAAGGAATTTGTGAAAAAAATTAAATTCTCGACAAAAAGCTTATACCCACCACCCACTACTTAAGATGTATCGAGCGTGTGGAGGCATCAAACCTGATGTATGGACTATCAAACAGGCGCTCTATGCTGCCCGACGCAATCATCTCACGAGTAGGCATATACAACAGCTGCGGAGTATCTACAAGGGCTATGCTATCCGATAGCGTAAGGGCAATATCGAGTTCATGTGTAGAGTATAAAACACACTTACCCTCGTCGTGTGCCAAGCGCCCCAAGAGCGTGCATAACTCATAGCGATTGGGCATATCGAGGTACGACGTAGGCTCATCGAGTAGTATCGCGGGCGTATCTTGCGCCAAGGCTCTGGCTATCATCACCCTCTGACACTCGCCATCCGAGAGCGTATCGACATATCTATTAGCAAGATGTTCAACGCCAGCAATGCGTATAGAGCGCTCGATAACCTCATGGTCGCAACTACGAAGCTTACCACTCCATCCGGTATATGGCGAACGTCCCACAGCAACCAAGTCGTAAGCCGTCATCGCCTCAACAGATATGCGCTCTGTGCTCACAAAGGCTATCATGCGGGCAAGCTCAGCGCTTGATAGTTCTCGCAGATCGCGTCCTCCAATCTCTATAGTTCCGCTCTGCAACCTACCCAACGCTGCGATAGCACGCAAAAGTGTACTCTTTCCCGTGCCATTACGACCCAACAACGCCGTCATCTTGCCACACTCGAAGTGTGCCGAGGCGTGCTCAATAAGCCTTCGCTCACCAAATGCGAGCGTTATGTCGTTTAGCTTAATCATTATTGACGGTTGCGGTTACGAAGTACAACAAATATGATGATGGGTACACCCAAAAGTGCGGTGAGCGTATTTACAGGAAGTATAACGCTATAGCGCGCTATGACATCGCTAAGCAAGCAGCACAAGAGCATCGACACGCCACCCCACAACATCGCCGCAGGCATAAGCACACGATGGTCCGACGTGCGGAAGGTCATGCGCGCAAGGTGTGGCATGGCAAGACCCACAAAGCCAATGGGACCACAATATGCCGTAACAGTACCGGCAAGGAGCGTTGTTGCCACAAAGATTATAGCTCGCGAGAGCCCTATATTAAGACCCAAAGTGCGGGCATTACCCTCGCCCAAGAGTAACATATTTAGAGGTTTTACAGCCACCAGCGACAAGATAAGTCCCACGATAACCACGGGGACGAAGATATATAACTCCGCAATGTCGACATTCGACAGCGAACCCATTGTCCATACCACAAAGGCCTTGAGCGACTCCTCTGTACCCATATATTGCAATATGCCCACTACAGCAGAAATTGCCGAGCCAAGCATCATGCCGAGAATGAGTATCGTGCTGATGCTCTTTATCTTACGTGATAGCGCCATAATCATCAGCAGAATCACTGCCGAGCCTATAAGCGCGACACCTGTAACGCCAATGTTGTATAGCCACGACATCTTTGCCGACATCATTGGCACAGCCAACGTAAAGAGCGCCACAGCGAAGCTCGCACCCGAGTTTATACCGAGCACATAGGGTCCCGCCAGGGGGTTACGAAAGAGCGTCTGCATCAAAAGACCACTCGCCGAGAGTGCCATGCCCGCAACGATAGCCACGATGACCTTGGGCATACGCAACTTATAGATGATTGTCTCATACTGCTCGCTCACATCGCCCCATAGCGACGATATAATCTCGCGCACAGGGATAGACTCCGTACCTATGAGCATATCGGCGATGGCGAGAGCCACAAGCACGATGCCCAAGAGCACGAAGAGCGTAATAGCGAGTCTATGTTGCTTAGTGCGTTCCATTACTTAAGTTGCTGATAGTAGAAAGTATCCTCGCCAGTTCCCGCGATGATTGTCACAAGGTCACTCAACACCACATCGGGGCGCACGATAGCCGACTCCCAGAAGTCGCTACCGCCAGCCAAGGTGCGACGACGGTTGTTGTTGTATACCTCGCCAGCGAGCACAACAGGCGTGTTAACAAAGTGAGGAGCGCTGCTACGCAACTCCTCCATAGTCGAGCACTGCCCAGCATTTAGCCATATATCGGTGTCTGACACAAGCATATATGCCTTCTCGAGGCTGATTCCCTTAGAGCCACCCGTGGGATTCTTACCTTTATATATATATTGACCACCCGCATCCTCTACAAGCTGCACCATGTAGCTGTCATCCGAGGGCATATACCACACATCTTGATATGGGAGGTTGAACATCACCTTGGGGGCATCGACCTTGCGTACCACACTGCTACGCACATCGTTATAGCGCTGTGCAATTTGCGAGAAAACCTCCTCGCCCCTCTCGCGGCAACCCATAATCTCGGCAATAGCGATAACCCACTCAGCCTTACCCAATGGCGACTCCTCGGTGTAGTCACCAAGATAGAGATATGGGATATCAAGGTCACGGAGCTTCGCCGTAACCGCGTCGTTTGCCGCCGACACACCATACATAAGTACCACATCGGGGTTTAACAACACGAGGGCCTCGTAGTTGAGATTGCTGTCATAGCCTATATCCTTCACCGCGGGGTTCTTCGCAACATGTTCATTTGTAATATACTGCTTTCCCGATACACCCACAACGGCATCCACACGCTCTATGGCATCGAGCATCGCGATATGACTCGTCGACATGCAGACTACCCTATCGGCATGACCCACGATGTACTGTCCTGTGTAACCCTTTGCTGCCTCCTCTGTGGCAAATATCGCCAACGTCTGCTCCTCGAGGGCGCTACCCTGCCATGGGCGCGTCACACGAATAAGGGTGTTTCCCGCCTCGTCCTCATCTATTGTGTAGCCCGATGCGTAGAATGGCTCGTAAATAGTGGTCTCGAAGCGCTCAGCACCATATGGAGGCACGTCAACACAACCCACGCATAATGAGAGGGTTAAGATGACGAGCGATATTTTAAGGAAAAATTTCATGCTACAAAGTTACATTTTTTTTGAGATAAATTTGCATAATTAGAAAATTTATTATTATCTTTGCACCGCAAAACCAGTTCGGGATGTAGCTCAGCCCGGTTAGAGTACACGTCTGGGGGGCGTGTTGTCGCAAGTTCGAATCTTGTCATCCCGACTAACCATAAGCCTTGATAATCACACGATTATCGAGGCTTTTTCGTTTTACACGGTGCTGATATAATAAGAGAGCAAACCTACATCAGTGGTAACAAATTTTTCGTCAGAGTGGTGTGGTAGTGGTGCATCACAAAAGAGGCCACCCAGGGATAGTACAGAGTAGTACAGCCCTGGGTGGTCTACTTTTAGGGATGTGCCGCTAACGCGCCACTATCACGAAAAATTATTTTTTAGGAGAAGGCTGCAGCTACAACGCTCGGCAAAAATGCCGTCGATGGATAGTACTTAATGTACATTCCATTGACGGCACTTTTTGTTAGCGGCAGTAGATGTCTGCCTTATCGTAAAAAATTATCGGCGAGACATATATTGCTTGATGACACCTCGCTTCGAGCCACGGATAAACTCGATAAGCTTATTGCGCTCGGGAGTCTCGGGAATCTCGGTCTCAGCCTTGTCGCAACCTGCCATGTAGTTAAGCTCGCTCTGGAAGAGGATGCGGCAAGTGTTGTGGATAGATGAGATCTGCTCCTCGGTAAAGCCACGACGCGAAAGACCAATCTTGTTGATACCTGCGTAGTGGGTCTCGCCATTTGTAGCGATGATGTAGGGAGGGATATCCTGAGTTACGAGGGCACCACCCTGAACCATGCAGTGGTCACCGATGTGTACCCACTGGTGGATTGCTGCGTGGCCACCGATAACTACCCAGTCGCCAATCTCCACCTCACCAGCGAGAGATACGCGGTTAGCGATGACGCAGTGGCTACCCACAACGTCGTCGTGTGCCACGTGCACATATGCCATAAGGAGGTTGTTGCTACCCACGATTGTTGTGCCGCGTGAGGCAGTACCGCGCGCGATGGTTACGCACTCGCGAATATCGTTATAGTCGCCGATTACGGCTGTTGTCTGCTCGCCATCGAACTTAAGGTCCTGGGGGAGGCAAGCGATGCAGGCGCCAGGGTGCACCTTGTTACCCTTACCGAGGCGTGCACCATTATAGATGCAAGCGTGGGGGCCGATCCAGCAATCGTCGCCGATTACCACGTCACCCTCGACGTATGCAAAAGGCTCGATAGTTACGTTGTTACCGATCTTTGCATCGGGGTGAACGTATGCCAAATTACTAATCATAAAAAAGTTAATATTTGTTTGTGTCAGTTTTATCTGTTCTTAACAATCTGCGCTGTGAGCACTGCCTCGCATGCGAGCTGACCACCTACGAAGGCCTTTGCCTCGGCTGTGCAGATGCCACGACGCATATCTGAGATGTGACACTCGAGCTGCAAGGTGTCACCAGGCACGACCTTACGCTTCCACTTCACGCCATCGGCCTTGAGGAAGTACGTAGAGTAGCTCTCGGGATCATCAACGCGGCTGAGTACCAAGATGCCACAGCACTGTGCCAAAGCCTCGATGATGAGTACACCAGGCATAACGGGCTCCTCGGGGAAGTGACCCACGAAGAAGGGCTCATTCATAGATACCTGCTTGATACCGCCGATAGCATTCTCATCGATGTGGAATACGCGATCAACGAGCAAGAATGGAGGACGGTGAGGGAGCAACGCCTTAATCTGGTTGATGTCCATGAGAGGCTGGTTCTTCGCACTATACTTAAACGAGGGTTTCTCGCCGCTACGACGTATAGCACGTGAGAGCTCCTTCATGAACTCTGTATTTGCGAAGTGGCCAGGACGTGTAGCCCATACACGACCCTTGATGCGCATGCCGAGCAGTGCGAAGTCGCCAAGCACATCGAGGAGCTTATGGCGTGCGAGCTCATTATTTGCGCGGAGCTGCTGGTTGTTCAAGTAACCACCAGTGATGCGGATATCCTCCTTGCCAAAGATCTTCTTGAGGTGGTCGAGCTGCTCGTCAGTAACGGGGTTCTCAACAACGACGATAGCATTGTCGAGGTCGCCACCCTTGATGAGGTTCATCTTCATAAGTGGCTCAAGCTCGTGGAGGAATACGAATGTACGACACATCGCGATTTTTGATGTGTAGTCATCGGTGTGGGTATATGTAGCATACTGGTTACCAACCACCTTAGAGTTGTAGTCAACGTGTACCGATACCGAGAACTCGTCGTCGGGATACAATACGATGGCTACGCCCTTCTCTGGGAGTGTGTAGACCTGCTTCTCTGTCACCTCGTAGTAGCGACGCTCAGCGTTCTGCTCTACGGTGCCCACCTCGTTGATGCGTGTTGCATACTCGAGTGCTGAGCCATCCATGATGGGTGTCTCGGGGGCGTTGATATCGATAGAGGCGTTGTCCACGCCGAGAGTCCAGAGTGCTGAAAGGATATGCTCAATGGTGCTCACCTTAGCTGCGCCCTTCTCGATTGTTGTACCACGTGATGTATCTACGACATACTCGCACAATGCGGGAACCTCGTGAGCGTCCTCAAGATCAACACGACGGAATGTTATGCCATGGTTCTCCTCTGCGGGATTTACTGTCATTGTCACCTGCAAGCCTGTGTGCAGACCCTTACCCTGGAATGAAATCGCTGCGGCAAGAGTTCGTTGTTTGGTTGCCATAATTGATATTTTTAGGTTTTTACCAAATGTTAATTCGCATTAATGGGACAAATATACTAAAAAAATTAAAAAAAATTACTACTTTTGCTCTGAAATATTGTATCAAATGAATGATATACCAAATAGACGCAGAGATAATGGTGCGATGCCCCCACGCCAGCGAGCACGTCGCCGACCATATATAGACTTTGAAGATACACGCTCCAAGGGCTTTGGAGAGTGGCTCTATTGGAGTCGCGTTGCCATCATCGCCGCGGTGTGTGCCTTGCTTATTGTCGGCCTGTGGATTGCAATAGCAAATGTGCACGTGGAGGCTTCTCCCGTAGAGTACATCATCGAGTTTGTGGAGGAGGAGCCCACACCCGAGGATATCGAGAGGACAAAGCAGATACGCGACCAGCTACAAGAGGAGATCAACCGCCGTCTTGCGGCAGTGCAAAATGTTAAGAATGTGCAGTCTAACGATGCTGCAGAGGAGGGAGGATCCGAAAGTCCAACGTATGACAACGAGACACAGCAATTAATGGATAAGGTGGCCTCGGACATGGCCTCAAATCGCGATAGCTACTCGAGCGGTCTAAAAGATGTCAGCGGCATCGGTAAGGGTGGCGACGGTAGCGGCTCTGGTGGCGGCGGTAGCAATGATAATGGTGGAAAATTCAAGGGTGCTGTTACCGTTGCTTACGACATCAACTATGTGAGTGGCAACAAGAAGGTTGCACGCACCGCACGCACCAGCCTCTACAAGCCCGCCTACCTTGCCAAGGAGGGTGGCTATGTGGTCTTGGAGGTTAGAGTAGACCGCAATGGCACGGTTAAGAGTGCCGTGGTCAAGGAGTCGTCTAATAGCTCACTAAACGAGATAGCCCGCAAGGCGGCACTCAACGCTGGCACGATATTTAACATCGACCCCAATGCCCCTGTAAGCAACGTGGGCACGATAACCTACACGTTTGTATCACAGTAGTTTAGAACAAAAACGTCGTTAAAATATGCTAAATGAGAATTTCCTACTTGTAGCAGCCCTACTACTCTTTGTCGCAGTGCTTGCGGGTAAGGCGGCATACCGTCTTGGTGCGCCAGCGTTGCTCCTGTTCCTTGGTGTGGGCATACTCTTTGGCCACTACGACTGGGTATCGGTGGACTCGCCCGCAGCGGTGGAGTTTGCTGAGTTTATAGGCATGATTGCTCTGTGCATCATACTCTTCTCGGGCGGTATGGATACGAAGTTCACCGACATACGCCCCGTCATGGCCCCGGGTATCGTAATGGCTACGCTGGGCGTAGTCTTAACTGCCGTTTTCGTGGGTTGCTTCATCTATTTCATAGCCCCATATTTGGGTGTTACGCTACCCTTCCCCATCGCACTACTTCTCGCGGCTACGATGTCGTCAACAGACTCAGCATCAGTCTTTTCAATCCTTCGAACTAAAAAGCAGGGACTACGCCAAAACCTTCGTCCATTGTTGGAGCTTGAGAGTGGTAGTAACGACCCCATGGCATATATCCTTACCGTTATGCTCGTAAGCATAGCAACGGGCAGTGATGGCATAAATTGGACAAACGCCGTGGGCACATTCGTAGTGCAGATGGTCGTGGGCACTGCCCTCGGCTACGGTTTCGGTCGCGCTACAGTGTGGATTATGAACCGCATAAATATCCGCAGTAACGCCTCGCTCTACTCGGTGCTTCTTTTGGCATCGGCATTCTTCACCTACTCGTTTACAACGATTGCATACGGCAACGGCTACCTCGCGGTATATATCGCGGGCCTTGTCGTGGGTAACTTCCGCATCGTCTTTCGCAACATGCTGAGCACCTTCTTCGACTCGTTCACACTGCTGTTGCAGATCATCCTATTCCTCCTACTCGGCCTTATGGTAAATATTCACGAGCTTATACAGCCCAATGTATATCTCATGGCCTTGGCGATTGGAGCATTCATGATTATTGTGGCACGCCCCATATCGACGCTTATATGTATGGCACCCTTCCGCCAATTCTCCAAGCGCGCACGTGTTTATGCATCGTGGGTGGGTCTGCGTGGCGCTGTGCCCATCATCTTTGCACTCTACACCGTGACACACGACGTCGATGGCTCGGAGTATATATTCAATGTGGTATTCCTCGTGACCATCATATCACTACTTGTGCAGGGCACGACAGTTAGTAGCATGGCCAACTGGCTTAAGCTCTCGTATGCCGAGCCACAGCGCACCTTTAAGCTCACTGTTCCCGACCATATACGAAGCGAGTTCTCGGAGATTGAGGTGAACGAGGCGCTACTCAAGAATGGTGACACACTCAAGGATATTCGTCTGCCAGGACATACGCTTGTCGTCATGGTCTACCGTAACGAGAAGTACTTCGTGCCCAAGGGTTTGACACAATTGCTCGTGGGAGATAAACTATTAGTTGTCTCGGACAACAACGACGAGATGATACAAAAGATTAAGGATATGGGCATTGAGAATGTCTTGAAGGTATAACAATAAACGGGATGTCACACTGGGCATCCCGTTTTTGCTACTATTTCATAAATAGATTCGGCACATAATCCATATAATTATCGCAGTGGCGACGTACAAAGTCGGCCCTTTCGGTGTTGCCGAAGTCCTTTACAACCGTGTGTAGATGTCCTAAGTAATAGTGCGCATCAGCTAAAAACTCATCGTCGGTAAACGTCACCATCGCCTCGTTGATGCAATTTATAGCCTTTGCGTGCGCCTCGAGGGTTATTGGGTCGTCATCCCAAGGTGTATCGCAGTTGCATCCATAGTGTGTCAAGGGCCAGCAGCTCTTCACCGAGTTGCCCATGCCAACACCATATTTAAGCAGCAATTGAGCACGACGGTTGGGGTCTGTTGCCGACTCTATGCCACGCTCCAATGCTGCCATGGTAGAGGCAAAGCGGTAGCGGAAATCTACCATTCTCTCTCCCTCAATGCAGAGAGAATCAAAGGGGTCTTTATTGAGGCACACGTTGAGTTTATACTGGTAGTCGAGACTTACAAGAGAGAAGTAGTACTCGGCCTCTTGGTAGCGCATATGGCGCAAGCATAGCGTGCCCACAACGTCATATAGGAAGTCGCTCGAGGTGTAGCCCACATCATTGAGGTAGCGATCGAACTCCGACTTAGGATTCAATGCTCGCTCGACATAAGCAATGGCAGCATCGGGTGTCTGCTCGTCAAACTTCTCGAAGAACCATGACGAGTAGTCGATATTATTAAATACTCTACGCTCGCTACGATACTCATCGAGACCTGCCATACAACTATTATAATCATAGTCATCATATCCATCATAATAGATATAGTAACCGTAGCAAATATATGGCACGTGCTTGTATGGTATATACTCATTGAAGTTAAGTAACTGCAAGGCACGTACGGGGTTACCAGCCTCGAAGTAGCGTGTAGCAGTGGTGTATGAGAATATGCGTATCATGCTAGTAAACCAATAGTTGCACGAAAAGTCTGTCCAGTAGTATGAGTAGTTGATTTGGCGTGCTGCAAGCTCCTTACGGAGGTTCTCGTCGAACCACTTAATCTGCTCGAATAGACGCGACTCGTAGGCCGCATTGTAAGTGCTTGTAAGAGCATCCAAATAGACCTTCAACACCTCTATCGACTCCTTCATCTTGTCCGATGCAGGGAGCGTCTCAGCCTTGGCAACATACGACTTTGCGGTAGCGTAATTTCCCTGCTGCGTGTAGATGTAGGCAGCTATGTAGAGCCACTGCGCACGGTCTGCACAGCGAGGATTGTTACCCGCCTCGATAGCGAGATTACGCACACTGATAATCTCATCCGTAACGACAGGCTTATCACCCATATTGTAGACATTGGGGTAGGTCTCAGCATCGACAATCATATCGCGAATATAACCAGCATACTTCGAGAATGGAGCGCCACTACGGTAGCTATAATTTATGATATCATACGTTGTCAACTCCATATCTTCTTTATCTGCAATATATCGCATCGAACCCGTATCGCCATATGATGCGAACATCATCATCGCCTTGTCGACATCTCCCGTATGGTAGTATGCGCCAGCTATGTACTCTCTGCAGAGCCTACGCATGAAGTTATCCTCCGGCAGTAGAGATATCTCTCGGTCCCATAACTCCAAGCACTCGTCATAGCGCTTCAATGTCGTCATTGCACGCACTGCCTGCAATAGGTAGCGATCGCGCAGACGCTCCGAATCGCTCGCCAAAGCCACGTCTACAATCTCATCCAAAGAGACGGGACCACCCACCTTCATCGTGGGATAATACCACTTCGAGATATATTTAAAACGTATCTCCTCGTTGCGCTTGGCAAGCAACAAGAACTCCACAATATCACTTTCGTTGCGCTTTATCCACTGCGCAAAGGCATTGTTACTCATGTAGTTGTCCGTAGCACAGAATGCCTCATACTCCTCGAGTGGCATCGTGTAGACCACATACTCGATATCGCTCAAGGGTATCTCTCGATTTGTGAGGTTCTGCCAGTGGCGGCAGTTTGTCTCCCTGATATTTCTCTTTTCGCCCTCAGTAGCATCAAGGCGGAAGAGCGTAGTGTTGTTATATAGTGTCCAGGGGTGCCAGCATGCGCTCGCCAAAATGGGGAGAAGCAATAGACTAATTGCGAGTAAATATCTCATTGATTTCATCGTCGGTGTAGTTGTTAAGTTGTGTAGAATCAAGGTGGTAGATGATGTTTGACTGACAAGGCTTACCAAATGTCTTCGTCACGCGGCGCTTAACCTCCAAGACCTCCTCGGCCGTGGCACGCTCCACACGAATTGTCTCGCCCTCGGCAAGCTCCACATCATCGTAGTTTGTTACAAGGTGACTGAAGCGACCCTTGTTGAACACCACACCCCAGCCAAAGGTGGGATAGGCATAATCCAACGGGAAGGGGTAGTTTCGGCGCCTGAGATATGGTTCAATATCGTTGATGTCGAGGATGGAGTTGCGTGTTTGGGGACTACGT
>JAEZPN010000103.1 GCA_023413645.1 Bacteroidota bacterium | reverse complement strand
TTCGATACCTATGTTGATACTATTTATGTCCCAACAGAGTCGGTTGATACATATAAATATGCACCAGGTTGGAGTGACTATGAATCGAAAATTGTTGGTTTCTATTAAAGAGTGTAACAACTTGAATAAACAATGCCGTCGAGAGTTCGACGGCATTTTGTTTTATAGATAGTTATATGATGTAACCTAAACTACTCGTTTAGCTCCAACCAACGCATCTCCTTCTCGTCGATTAGTGAGACAAGCTCCTCGATGCGCTTTGAGATTTCTGTTATGCGGTCGTAGGGTAGTGTGCCCGATGAGAGCTCTGCCTCCAACTCCGCACGCTCTGCGCCATGTGCTGCAAGGTCGGCCTCAATCTGCTCCAACTCGCGCTGCTCCTTATACGAGAGCTTGCGCTTCGAGGTGTCGTGTGTGCGCTGCTGAGGCTTCGCTGGTGCAGCAACACGCTGCTTTGCTCGCTCCTCATCCTCCTTTTCCTTCATGTACTCACGATATTCGCTATACTTGCCCACGAAGTCCTTGATGCGACCCTCGCCCTCAAAGACGAAGATGTGATCGACACTCTTATCGAGGAAGTAACGGTCGTGCGACACAATAAGCAAGCACCCCTTAAACTCCTGCAAGTACTCCTCCAAGACGTTCAACGTCATGATGTCGAGGTCGTTAGTAGGCTCATCGAGGATAAGCATATTGGGGTTGCGCATAAGCACAGTCAGCAAATATAGGCGACGCTGCTCACCACCACTCAATATATCCACACGCTTGTTGAAGGTCTCGTGCGGGAAGAGGAAGCGATTGAGGTATGTCGTAGCCGATACCGCGTGACCATCCGACGCCTTAACAACATCTGCAATATCCTGCACACACTCCAATACAGTCTGACCAGGTTTAAACGTTATACCGCGCTGCGAGTAGTAACCGATGCGCAGGGTCTCGCCATGCTCAATAACGCCCGAATCGGGAGATATGACCTGGGCCATAAGGTTAAGGAAGGTTGTCTTACCCACACCATTTGAGCCCACGATGCCGATGCGCTCACCACGCGTAAACTTATACGAGAAGTTGTCGAGCATCTTGCGACCCTCATACGAGAGGTTTACATCCATGCAGTCGATAATCTTACGACCGAGGCGCGATGTGGCAACGTCAATCTCTACGTTCGATGTAGCGAGGCTCACCGAAGCCTTCTCCTTGAGGTCGTAAAAGGCATTTACACGATAGCGTGCCTTGCCCGTACGAGCCTGAGGCGTGCTACGTATCCACTCCAACTCCCTGCGCATAAGGTTACGCGACTTGTCAATCTCGGCCTGCATATTCGTATAGCGCTCCTCGCGCTTCTCGAGATACTCAGTGTAGTTGCCGCGATAGGCATATAGTCCGCCACGGTCAATCTCCATGATGGTATTGCACACGCGATCGAGGAAGTAGCGGTCATGCGTAACCATAAGTAGGGTGCAGCGAGAACGCTGGAGATAGCCCTCCAGATACTCGATGATGTCGATGTCGAGGTGGTTGGTGGGCTCATCCATAATTAGGAAGTCGGCATTTTGAAGCATCATGCAGGCCAAAGCCACACGCTTCGCCTCGCCACCCGATAGCTCACGCATAGGTTGATTTAGGCGCGTTAACTTCAACGATGTTAGCACCTGACGTATATTCTGCTCAATAGACCAGCCATCCGTAGCATCCATCGCCGCTATTGCGCGCTCAAGGCGCTTTGTGTCGCCACTCTCCACGGCCTGCTCATACTCCACAATAGCGGGTGAGAGGTCGCTCATGCGAGCATAGACCTCCTCGAAGATTGTGTTGTCGGGGTTGAACGCCGTGTTCTGGTCGAGGAACGCCACGCGAATATCGCGCATAAACTTAACCTCGCCACCACGGTCGGAGTGCTCAATGCCTGCTAATATTTTCAGTAGTGACGACTTACCCGTGCCATTTGGTGCCACCAAAGCAATCTTGTCACCCTCGTTGATATTGAAGCTGATATTACTAAAAAGCACTCTATCGCCGTACGACTTTGATATATTCTCTACTTGTAGATAACTTGCCATATAATTCGATAGTTATATCGTATTATCTCTTGTTTAACTTTAGGTCATATGCCTCGCGCAGACCACTATCATAGCTAATAGTGCCAACGTGCTCAAATCCCAACTTATTAAGCAATGCGAGCATGCGTACATTGCCTTTATGTGTGTCGATGCGGAAGTCCGAGATGTCATGCTTCAACGCGAACTCCCCGGCAAAGTTCATTAGTTCGATTGCAATGCCTTTGCGACGTGAGTTGCCCATTACACACAAGCGGTGTACTGCAACATAACTATTCGAAGTGTGCCACCTATCTATCTCTATTTGGTTATATGCCTCCTCACCCGTAAGCACTACTGCCACATATCCCACAACATCGCCATCTTCGGCACATGCTACATAACCGACACCATTTGCGATGTCCTCTGCAATGACATTCTCCGAGGGATAGCCATCCTGCCATTGGTCGATGCCGAGTTCCGATAACGATAATTGAGCACTGCGAACAATGCTCAATATCGATTTCATATCTTCGTATGTTGCGAGGCGTATTAACATCTTTTGCGTGAGATTTGTGCTATCTTACGGTGGATAATAAAGAAGTTGAAGAGCGTAATAACAGCTGTTAATACAAGACCTGCGACGATAGATGTTGCAGGCGAAGCCTCAGATGTCACGCCAAGCAACTGGCCAATGTACTCCATGTAGTACCCCTGTAAATAGGATACTATAACTATACTTATGAGATAGATACTTATGTTGAGTATCATCGTCAAAAGGTTGTATGGCATGGCAACATATGATGGCTTATAGCCGACAAGCACGAGGTTCTCGAGTTTGCTTACATTCTTCTGAAGAAGTAGGTAGATGCTCAGCGTCAGAATTATTATAGATAACAAGCTGAATACCGCGCCGATACCGACTATCACCGCAACAAATACTTTAAGTAAGAAAAGTGCCTTGCCGCTCTCTGCGGGCTTATCTTCCGCGACATAACCATGCTCTTGCAGATACTCCTCAATCTCTGGCGCGCTTGGGTTTTGCACCTTGAGTATTAGGCGTGTAGCGCCATCAGACTTATCCGCCGAGTAGTATTCATTCGCCCATGTCATAAACGACATAGGCACGAGAATGGTATTAAGGCGATCTGAGAAGCCTACGACATACCCCTTGTAATAGTCCGTATATCCATTACCCGATAGGCGAATGGTTAGCTCCACACGCTTAATCATATCCTCCGTGATGCTGGGGAGACCCTGTGTCTGGCTAAAACCAAAATTGTAGAGGTTTAGATAGTTGCGTGGAATGATGATAGGGATTATGTCATCGCCCTCCTCAAAGGTCCAATCTTCGCTATCGACATCTATAAATTCGTCGGGCACAGACTCAAAGAACATCATCGTAGAGAGTTTTCGGCCCTTGAAATCTATGCCACCATCAACTCTATACTGCGACGAGGCAAAGACACCGAGGTTTTCAACAAATGCCTCGTTGCGAAGCTCATCAATCTCTGTCTCTGTAATCTTTGGTGTCTCGCCACCAACGCGCTCTACGGGGCGCGAGATAATCATATAGTCGCTTCCCACGATATACTTATCGCCCGTAAGCATCGGGCTAAAATCGCTATAAATCTGCACGCCAGCTAAGATTACCGCCATACCGATAAGATTAGCAACGAAGAATACGGCCAACTCAAAAACACTGATGTGCTTACGCAACAATTTCCATATTAGTTTCATAGACTCAATGTTTTATCGTAGTCAATATTCATATGCTTACCGATTGATGTAGCCACAACCGCAGCACCCGCGGCACCCGCCTCGCGAAGGATGATGTCGCGCATGATGTCGCTATTTCTATCATCAAGGTGCGAGATAGGCTCATCAAGGAACAAGAAGTCGTAGGGCTGACATAGGGCGCGTATTAGAGCTACGCGCTGCTGCTGACCGTACGACATGCGGTCGATGCGGGCGTGTAGCTTATCGCCAATACCCAACTCCTCAAACCACGACTCAATCTGCCGCTGCGTGCGGTGCTTGGTGATGCGATTCTTAATCTCGACATTCTCCAATGCCGTAAGTTCACCAAAGAGGCGCAGGTCCTGGAAGAGGATAGAGATATTATGCTGGCGTATGTTGCACCAATGGTTGATGTCATACTTCATAACATCCTCGCCATCAAACGATATAACACCTCTATAGTCGCCACGCTGACCATATAGATAACTGCACAACGACGACTTACCCGTACCAGATGCCGCCTCGATGAGGTAGCTTTTACCACGCTCTAAAACAACATCGTTGAGCCAAATATCCGACGATATATCGCTGCGATTAGCGAATATCTCTGGCACAACATTATTGAGTCTTATCTCTTTCACTTGCTCTATATATTAATTAGAATAGTTCACGAGTCAACTCGCTCATAGCGATTGGTACCACCTGCTTAACGATCTGCTCAAGTGAATTAGTATTCTTGTCGTCGAATGCTATCACCATCTTCACGGTTGTTGGGTTCTCAATAGTGATATATGCATAGCTGAATGACTCAACTAACTTGCTTACATGGCTTGCAGACGAGCCCATCTCCTCAAGTGCAGAACGATAGAAAGGCGCAATATTGCGATTAGCGATGATGTTGTCGATGTCAACCACAAAATAGCCGTAACTATTTGAGAGCTCTGTTGCCCATGGCTTACTTGCTGCAGAGTTTGCCAATGGCTTGAAGTTGTTATTTACAGTTGCAAAGAATGTATTATCCTGCTGGCCGAGTGAGAATACTAAGTCGTCGTAGGTGTAGCCATAGCGATTGTCGCCACAATCTGTCAAGAAGCCCTCGCCAAACTGTGAGATATTCGAGATAATGTAGTCGTCGCTGACATTAGCAGCCAACAGTGCATCTACATTCACGGGGTCGCCGTAATAGCTGAACTCAACATCATTAAGTGCAAGCATTACATCACCATTGATAGATTTGATTGCATCGGTCATTATACCTAAGTAAACATTGAACTCATTGCGGCTAAAGCCAAGCATATCAGCATATTCCGAAGTAATGTTCTCGTTGAGAATATCTGATAGGTTCTTACCATTAACGCCGATATTCATTGCGGCCATTACGTCGTTGTCAACATATGACAAGTAGTCGTTAGACACCTTGCGGCACACATCAAAACCACCTTTGAAGCCTGTTACCGATGCCTCAGCCACAATCTTACCATTCATGAATGTTGTACCCTGAATGATGCGTGCATTGTTGTACTGCTCCCTGAAGTTTTTAAGGGTGCTAAGTGTCTGCTCATTACTACGAATGCTCTCCATAATCCAATCGTATTCCCACTCATCAGCGTAATACTCAAGATACTCATAATCGTCATCAATCTCACGCTGCAACTCATAGATTGCCATATCCATACACTTTGGAATATCTACATCGAATGCAACATCATACTTTGCATATGCCGAGAGGTCTGCCTCGGGGCGATTAAGCACATTGGTTGCATATCGACTGGGGTTGTATCTAAAACCATCAGAGTCGTTTGCAATCATCACAAAGCGGCTGTTGTTATACGCAAATGCAAACTCCTCAATCATAAACTCACGAGTATCTCCATTGCGATATACCTCGATATCCTCGCCAGTAATATCCGAGAAATACTCTATAAACTTATCGACCTTTGTCGCGCTTGATACTGATGCAATTGCGGCAAATTCTATACCCTCATCAGTAGTGTTAACATATCCATAAACAGGCTCTTTGGTATCCAAACCTGAGACCTCGAGATTCTTAAGAAGTGTCTTTGTGTACTCTGTCCACTCGTCGTTATCGGCATAAGCCGTAAGCATGGTAGCCATAAGGCTGCGGTTGCCGTCGGTGATTACTTCGTTGATAGCGCTCTTGGTGCCGAGCTGCTCCAGGTCAACATAAAACACGAATGTCTCGGTGGGTTTAACCTTAGTCTCTTTGGATGTCTCTTTGTCCGAGCAGGCTACAAACAAGCCGCTTACAAGCACAACCGCCATGGTTGCAATTGCTAAAAAGGTTCTCTTTTTCATAGTTATATCATTTAATTTTGTTTACTTCACTCTCGTGTCGATATGTCATAAGCGCATAATCAAGACAAAGATACAAATATTTTTCTAACAATGAGGTTTTAATCTCGAAAATCTCTCCTCGATAGGCAACTATACTTATTGACACTTTGAAAAAAATAACGTAAATTTGCACGATAAATTATGTCGAATTAAGTGGAAACGAATAATAAAACCAAGATATGAAAAACTTTAAGCCCACAAAGTACAAGATGACTTGTGTTGCAACTGGTCGAGAGTTCGATGACGCAGGTTGGATTCTGGATGATGCAGAGTACAAAGGTCCATCTTTGGTGCGCGCAAACTATGCGGCTAAGAAACTCGAGGTAAAGCCCGAGAGCTATGGTCTCTATAAGTTCTGCGACTGGCTCCCCGTAAAGCGTATGTTGCAGGGTTCATCAGCCCCCGTAACATTCAAGAGCGAAGCTCTAGCTAAGCACCTTGGTCTCGAGAACCTATGGATTACACTCAGTGGTTATTCTCCCAAACATGGTGCACGCATGTCGACATGTTCGTTCAAAGAGACAGAGGCATATAGCGTGTGTGGTCGTATCCGCGAGGATGAGGAACGTGTTTTGGTGGTGTCATCTGCAGGAAATACTGCACGTGCCTTCGCTAAGGTGTGTTCAGAGAACAATATCAAGTTGTTGCTTGCCGTTCCACACGATAACCTCGGTGCTTTGTGGTTCACCGAGCCTTTGAACGACTGCGTTAAGCTTATCGCATGCGAGAAGGGTGGCGACTACTTCGATGCTATCAACCTCTCGCTCTATGCTCTTAAGTCATCAAAATACTATGCCGAGGGTGGCGCAAAGAATATCGCACGCCGCGATGGTATGGGCACAACCGCACTCTCTGCAGTAACTACCATTGGTCGTATTCCCGATTACTACTTCCAGGCAGTGGGTAGCGGCACAGGTGCTATCGCCGCATGGGAGGCAAACATCCGTCTTATCGAGGATGGCGGCTATGGCAATAATCTCATGAAGCTTATCGTATCGCAGAACGCACCCTTCGTGCCTATGTACGACGCATGGCGCCACGAGTCGCGCGAGATGTTACCCTATGACGTGAAGAGGGCACGCCGCGATGCTGAGCTTATCGACGCTAAGGTGCTATCTAACCGCAAGCCACCTTATGCAATTGCTGGTGGTCTCTACGATGCTTTGAAGGCTACCGATGGTAATATTATGGTTGCTACAAATGCTCAGTCGAAGCGCGCATGTAAGCTCTTCAAGGAGTTCGAGGGCATCGACATCAACCCCGCAGCTGGCGTAGCAACAGCTTCGCTTATCAAGATGGTCGAGGCTGGCGAGATTAAGAAGGATGCTTGCATCATGCTTAATATCACTGGTGCAGGCGAGGAGGCAGCAAAGAAGGGCCGCGAGTTGTGGTACCTCAAACCAAGCAAGGTATTCCCTCTCACAGCTACTATTGATGAGGTTGTAGAGTACGTTGAAACACTTTTCTAAACTTCTTCTAAACTTTTGAAACTATGTTATATCCAATAAAGTTTAAACCACGTATCAAGGAGCGCATCTGGGGTGGTCAGGCAATCCTCAAGAAGAAGGGTAGTGCCGCATCGCGCCTCGCTAAGGATAAACTCTATGGCGAGAGCTGGGACCTCTCATCTGTAAAGGGCGATATATCTGTCGTAGCCAACGGCATGCTCAAGGGCAACAACCTCAATGAGATTATCGAGGTCTATATGGGTGAGCTTATCGGTGAGGAGAACTTCGAGCGTTATGGCGAGGAGTTTCCCCTCTTGATTAAGTATCTTGACTGTAGCGACAAACTCTCGGTGCAGGTACACCCCAACGATGAACTCGCTGAGGAGCGCCATAATAGCTTTGGTAAGACTGAGGCGTGGTATGTTGTAGACTGCAAGCCAGGTGCTGCAATATACCTTGGTTTCAAGGACCTCAATATCACACGCGAGGAGTATATCGCAGCAGTTGCAGAGTCGCGCCTCGAGCCACTTCTCAACCGCGTGGAGGTACACCCTGGCGATGTATTCTTCATTCCCGCAGGTACGGTGCACGCTCTCGGTGCAGGCATCGAGGTTGTTGAGGTGCAGCAGACATCCGATGTTACCTACCGCATCTACGACTGGGATAGAGTGGATGCTGAGGGTAAGGGTCGCGAGTTGCACACTGCATTGGCAGTAGACGCTATCGACTTCGAGGCAGATGCAGAGTTGCTCCACCGTCGCTACGATCTCGCTTCAGGTGGCGAGGCTAAAGTCATTGAGTCTCCATACTTTACAATGACCATGCACGATGTTGCAGGTGAGAAGGAAATCGACCGCGCAATGCTCGACTCGTTCGTTATCTATATCGCTATCAAGGGTGATATGAACATCGTTGCTGAGGGTGTTGCTGAGACACTCAAGGAGGGTGAGGTTGTGCTTATTCCTGCCGAAATGAGTGACATTCGCATCGAGGGTTCAGGCCGTGTAATGGAGGTATATATCGGCGAATAATAAGCGTTATGGTACCGCAGATAGCAATCATATCAGAGAATACACTGGAGGCTATGACGCTTCGTAGTCTCCTCTCGGACATCACGCCCGGTATCGATGTTGTCTGCTACCACAATGTCGAGGAATTTAATGCCGCAGCACCTCATGTCGCACACTTCTTTGTTTCGGCAAAGGTGATCTTTGCAAATATGGAGATGTTCCGCCCGATGCTTAAGCGTACAATGGTAATTACCGAGGGTGATAATACACCCTTCACCCAGGCGGGCATACGCACGATAGATGCCACAGCTTCGGAGTCGGCCATTGTGCGTCAAATACTCCATATCCACCAGGCGGGACACCCGTCGGGTCGTCATCCACACGAGGTGGAGCATAAGGGTAGGGTAGCGAGTGACAACTCTTCGGAGGTGGCACTCCTATCGCAGCGCGAGAAGGAGGTCTTGGCACTGCTCGTTCAGGGTTACATCAACAAGGAGATTGCCGACAAACTCAACATCTCGCTTACGACGGTCATCTTCCATCGTAACAACATCTCCGAGAAGCTTAAGACACGCTCGTTGGGTCGCTTGACAATATATGCTGTGCTCAACAACATCGTCTCGTTGTCAGATATTTAGAACTCTATACCTACAAAATAGATTGAGGGGTTATCCAAGTGGACAACCCCTCAATTTATATGTATCAATAACGATTAATAGATAGCACCTGACTCGCTGCGCTTATCCATCATAGAGTAGTCTCCCTCGTATGTCACAACATACAAATCAGCCTCATTCTCAAACATCACCTCGAGCTTGAGCATGTCGTCAGTAACGGTGAGTGTACCCTCCTCAAATGGGTGCTCGGCAATCTCCACACCGTCTATATCATACTCCTTGTAGATGCTGAACGAATCCAAGAATGTACCCGCCTTGCCATCGTTGTTAAGGTTGAAGGTGTATACACCATTGGGGATTTTGATGTGGTTGTAGTCTGCTGGACGCTCTGCAGCATAGATGTCGAGGAAGAACTTCTTGCCTGGAGCATAGAACGAACCATTAGCATCGTAGTCGCTTGTTGACAACACGAGATAGTAGTTATAGTTCATGCCTGCATAGTCGCCGAAGTAGTGGCCGAGTGCGTATGGTACATCCATTACCACCTCCTCGGGACGATCCTTACCCGCCTGTGTAATGGTGATATCTACGCTGTAGTCGTTGTAGGCAACGGTAATAACACCAACGCGCTCATTGTATGTGGTGTTAGCATCTACTTTGTAGGTGATTTTACCCATCTGTGAGTAGTCGAACGAGTTGATCCACTCAACGTTTGATGTAGCCTCGATAGTAAGACCTACTACGGGATTCTCAATGGTGTACAAGATCATTGCCATTGTCGAACCCGAACCTATAGATATCTCATGCTTCGATGTAACGGTGAATGAGCGCTCAGTAGTGTTTGTATCATTTGTGATAGGCTCACACGCTACGAGTAGGGTAGCAACGATACTACAAAGGAAGAAAAACTTTTTCATTATGTTTACAATTTAGTTTAGTTCGTTTATGGTGCAAATATAGCGTTTTTTTGTATATTTGTAGAAAATATTAGCTATGATTCAACTTTTAATTTCGATATTACTTACTTTGCCACTCCAGCAGTCTCCCGAGAACTTCGATGCAAAGATGCAGGAGTATAAACTCGTTGATGTGCGCGAGCTTGATAGCAACATCCTCGTAGACCTTAAGTACTCTACAACGGATAACTTTGTGGGTATAGATATGTATGGCGATCTCGAGAGGGCATACCTCGAACGAGAGTTCGCTAAGAGGGTAGTGCGCGCTCAGCAGATTCTAATACTTCGCCACCCAGAGTACACTCTTCTAATATACGATGCTGCGCGTCCCATAAGCGTTCAGCGTGCTATGCGCAAGTGTGTAGAGGGCACAGAGTTCGAAAATTTCGTCGCTGATGGCACGCTCGGTGGACGACATAACTACGGCGTGGCCGTTGACCTTACAATAGCAACAAACGATGGAATACCCTTAGATATGGGCACTGATTTTGATAACTTGACAGCAGCTGCTTCAGTTAAGGGTACGCCCGATAATTCCGACCCATCTACACGCACAGTGAATGTCTACACAGACTATATCAATAGCCTTGCAAAGCGTGGTTTAATAAGCTATGAGGCTGCTGCAAACCGCATTATGCTTGTTGAGATTATGCACGAGGCGGGTCTATACCCATATCGCCGTGAGTGGTGGCACTACGAAGAGATTATATCAATTACTGCTACACGAAACAAGTATAAACTCCTTGATTTTTAACATAATATACCATTAGAATATCACAAGGATAAGCTCCTTCACTATATAATAAAATAGGTATAGACCGATAATAAGCTTGATGCCAGTTGTTGTAAAGAATGCCAACATCGAGCCAAAACCAACCTTTACAGCTTGCCAAAACTTTATCTTGTCTCCAATAAGTTCTCCGATTACTGCACCTATAAATGGGCCAAGTATGATGCCCCAGAATCCGTAGAATAGTCCTATGAAGGTGCCAATCGTTGCACCCCAAATGCCATACTTAGTTCCTCCGAAGAGTTTACTAAAATATCCTGGAAGTATATAATCCAAAACCAATACGACAACCGAGAGTATGCCACAGATGATTAATTGAAGTGTGGAGATTGTTGAGTTGCTGTTGAAGTATACACAGACGAGACCAGCGTAAGAGAATACTGTTCCGGGCAATCCTGTAATAAATACACCCGCAAGTCCAATGATGCCCAATATAAGAGCTATAATCGATAGTGTTAAATCCATAGTCTAAAAATTAGGTTTGCACCTTATTATATAGTAACGTGTATCTTTATTTATTATTGTGTCGTAATATTTACATTATGTTAAACTGGGTATACTAATTGGGTGAAATAATTGAGGGAGCGAGTTGCTTCATTACGGTTTGAGATTTCACTTCGTTGATCATAGATATAAAGAGGTTCTATGCTGATAAGGATATTGAGTCATTGTTATCATAAATCCTGATAATCCATCGGACGTTGCACTTCGGCCTTGCGTTCATAATTATCTACCTTAATCCTGTAAAACACCTTTATAATTTTGTATTACCAGGAGTGGATAAAATTCTAACCCATATTTTTCTTCGACAACGATCCTTTGACACTTTAATCGCGCTTTATTTTGGATATAAATAATAACATCTACTAACCTATTCCCGCTACCCTATCAAAAAACGGATGAGCCATAAGCCCATCCGTTTCTTTGTTGTTGAGTTCTGATTAGTTATACTCCGACTCGCCCTCCTCGTCAATCCAAGGCACGGTCTTCATATCCTCAGTCGTCATAGCTGCAACCTGCTCGTCTGTCAAGAACGCTGCCTCGCCATTCTCAAACTCCATATCAGAGAAGCTGCTTATAGTCAACTGATATGATGCGTAGTCGTCGGCATTACCCTTATAGTCAGATCTCTGAGCGTAGATACCATAGATTGCTGTGATTGTAGCCTTCTCGCCATCCTTACATACGTTGCGGCGTGCGAAGCGCGAGTAACCACTGGTACGCAAAGCATATACGCCGTTAGCAGAGCAAACGGTTGCCTCGGGGTTGTAGGTGAAGCATACAGAGCCATAGAGGCTACGGCCAGTAATCTCCTCCTTGAAAGCCCACTGATACCATGGTTTTGATACCGTAGGACGAGGGTCTGTATATAACCAGCTTGGGTAGATATTCTCGAAAGAACCGCTCTTCAAACCGGGGTTAGTAACGCCATCCTGGTTAGGTACACCAGCATAGTGGCACTCGAGGTCCTCGAAGCGAATCAAGCGACCGAACATCCTCTCGCGCTGCTTGCTATTAGGGAATACAGTCTCGTAGTTCTCGGGAGTTACGGTGATGATATCCACTGAATATGGATCTGCCAACCACTCGTCATAAGTGCCTACATTGAGCACATCCTGCTCGCCAGCGAAAACGTAGCGGTCGATGACCTCCTGGAGCTCAATATTTGAGTTTGCATAGAACTTATGCTCACCAGCCTTGTTCCACGACTCAGAGGGTGCTGCACCCAACGATAGCATCATACGGTAGTTACCCAAGTAGAGATCGGTAAGGCGGACATATACCCATGAACCATACTTATAGCGGATGCCTACGTTATTGTTCAACTTAAGCTCGATACCGGCTGTGTGGTCCTGGATATGCAACGACTTGTAGATGTTACCCTCCTCGTCGTTAGAGATAACCTTACCCTTGATATATACATCGCGACCTACGAAGATATCCTCGCCAATGAGCATGGACTTTGTGTTGCTCCAAGCGCTATTAACACCTGTATTTGAGATCTCGCCAAAGGCCTCCTTAAGCTCCAAGATGGTGATGCGCTCAGCATCGGGGAACATAGCCTCGAACGAGTCGTCGGTGTAGACGGGGCGAGGAGCTACAGTCTCAAATTTCTCGTAGCAGCCAACAGTCATAACTGCTACAGCAACCAATGCAAATAATCTGTTTAGTTTCATAATATTCATCAGTTTAGCAGTTAGAATCTAAAGTATACGTTAAGGTAGTAGTTGATACCATTCATGTAGAAGTACTTAGAGTCGAAGCGTGAATAGGTTGTAGGCTTCGTGATAATCTTCATCTCGCCCTCGTTGTCGGGGAAGATGATAGGATCCGAAAGCTTGTTCAGACGCATCTGCTCGTAACCACCCGTACGGATTGTCTGGTTGTTAAGTATGTTGTTCACCTGAAGGCTGAAACCGAGAGTATACTTATACTTAATACGCCAATTCTTACCGATGCTTGCGCTCAAGGTGTAGGCATTACCCAACTCCTCCTGTGCACGGATGCCGTCGATAACCTCTACTACTGCAGCCTTCTGACGACCAGTCTCAAGGTTGTTCCAGTCGTAGATGCGCTTGATCTCATTCTCCAAGTACTGTGTACGGTACATTGGGTTCATTGAGAGGTACAAGCGGTCGTAGTAGTTGAAATCCAACGAAGCGTACCAGTTGTTAGGACCCTTGAAGTTAAGACCTACGTTGATAGCAGTCTGTGGTGTGCTCTCAACCTTCATACCCTTCCAGTTCACTACGCTGTGTACAACGTCTGTTGCAGAGTTGTCAATCATCTGTGTGAACTCGGGGTTAGAGGTGTAGATATAGTCACCGAGGCTCACAGCACCCTGCAATGAGAGACCCCATGCAATAGGCACGCTCAAGCCCAACTCAACACCCATATAGCGCTTGTCGATGCCAGACATTGCGAAGTTGGTGAATGAACCCTGAGTATCGTCGTAGAACGAGATAACCTTAGACTGGTCCATCATCTGGGTATAGTATGCCGAAACACGAGCACGAACCCATGGAGTATTGAGGTTGTACGATACATCGAAACCGTAGATGCGCTCGGGGCTGAGGCCTGGAGTGATCTGGTTACGTGTACGTGCCGAAACGAATGAGTTGTTGAACATCGGAGCGTTCTGCATGATAGTAGCATTGGCCTCGATTGTGTGCGAACCATTGAAGCGGTACGCAAGGTTTAACTTACCCTTGTAGGTAAGAGCATTCACCTTGTCAGAATCGCCAAACGATGTCTTACCACGGTCGCCACCAGCATTCTCATTGAGGAACAAGCCCTTCTCCCAGAGGCCCTCACGCCAGAGGCTTGTGTAACCTACCTCTGCGCCGATATTTGCTGAAAAACCACCAGCCTTCACGTCGTACATAGCCCAAAGCTGACCCTCGCGAACGTGTGCATAGTAGTCGTAGTTGTATTTGTCGCCCTCTTTAACTGCCTGAGCGTGACCATGCTCACGATAGTAGGCCATGTTATTCTGGTAAGATACCACATTGCTACCGAAGTCGCGCTCTGCAAACTTGTCAACATCCAACCAGTAGTCGCCACCGAGCAAGTCCTTAACAGTTGAATAGTACTCTGTGCGGTTTACGCGAGCACGCACACCAGCCGTTAGCTTCGAGCCACCACGGAAGATGTGGTTGAGCTGTGCAGCAAAGTTGTAGTCAATCTGGTCTGTGTGACGCTCCTCAATCATATATGCTGCGCGGTGACCCTCGCCATACTGATTGTTAACCTCACCCACCATGTTGTTCTGAATCAAGCCATCGAAATCGATGTAACCGTCCCAGTTCTGCATATACTCGATATACTTCAAGCGATCAGTCTCGAGGTCAGTATCGGTAAATGGAAGAGTCATGTCGTTGGCCTCAGCGAAGTTGTTGAGCAAAGTACGACGCTCCAAGCGGTCGCCATAGTACGAAGGCATCACGCGGTAGTAGTCGGGACGTGGATCCTCACCCTTGTACCATGTGAGCGCTGAGTAGCCATTGAAACCGAAGCGTACAGAAGTAGCAACCGAGAGCGATGTGTTCTCGCTAATCTGCCAGTTGTAGTTAAGCATGGCGATAGGCTCGTGTGTGCGGCGTACGCGAGAGTTACGCTCCTTGCCATCCTGCAAACCTACGTTGGGGTTGTAGTAGTTATCACCCCAGAGGTCGTATGCCTCCTGTGTTGATGCCTGCTGTGCACCACGCTGTGTGGGAGTGCCCAATATTGTGGCAGAGAGGCGGTGGTTGGCATTAAAGATCTTCTCTGCTGAGAAGAAGTAGCCATAGGCATTGTAGTACACACCATTCACATAGCCGTTACCACCCTGACGTGTAGAGAGCGAGAAGCCATATGACCAACCGTTGTCGAGCTGACCAGAGGCGTAGCTCACCATAACACGGAAGCGGTAGAGCTGCGTAGAGTTAACAACGCTTGCACGGAAACCCTTGCGGAGCTGCGATGCACGTGCGTTGATGTTTGTTGTACCCGCTACGCCACCCAAGCCGAAGTCCGAAGTCTTTAGACCTGATGTAGTCTCCTGGTTGCGTGTAGCGTCGTTAAGACCGCTCCACAAAGACCATGGGCCATAGCCCGTAAGTGCATCGTTGAAGCGAATGCCATTGAGATATACATCCTGGTACTGCGAGTCGTAGCCACGCACGTTGAAGCGCATCTCCGAGAAGCGGTACGAAGCGATGTTGTTGAAGATGTCCTTCGATGCCGAGAGTGTCGAGGGCATAGCCTGTGCATCACCCATGTTCTCAGCATCGGTGTCGAGCTCAGCAAATGCCGAGTCATCAATAACGGTCACGCCAGCAGGAATCATATAGACATACTGCATGTCATGAACAAGCTCCTTAACGCGCACCATAAGCTCGAGATCCTCGAACTCGTAAGCCGAAAAAGTCAGAAGATACTGACCTGGTTCCAAGCCCTCAATCACGAACTCACCATTCTCGTTTGTCGTGGTGTTGACGGCGATGCCATTAATCGAAATAGCAACTCCACCAATCGACTCACGCGTCTCGCGTGACACGACCACGCCCTTCATACCACCCATCTGTGCAAAGGCACTCAAAGAGAGGAGGGCGCATAGTGTAGTTAGTAAAAATTTCCTCATAGATTATATGTTTGATATTTATTTGCCGATATAGATATATACGGGGAAGTGGTCGCTAAAGCCGTTCTGGAAGTTGTTTGTAACGAACGTACGCAAGGGATAACCCTTATACTGACCCTCCTGCTGGAGCATATATGGGCGAGTGAAAATGTTACCATAGAACTTCTTACCCTTGATGATGCGAAGTTTGCCCTCCTCGGCATTTACTAAGTTCTCGGTTACGCAGATGTGGTCAAACAAGTTCCACACATCCTGATATGCGAGTGTGCCGAGACCAGAGCGAAGCATCTGGTTGTAGGGATTGAAGAAGTCACCTGACTCAAGTTCCTTAACCTTAGCCTTAGCACCCATAACCTTAGTGATGCTGGCATCGGTAGCGTCGTCGTTGAAGTCACCCATAACGACAACCTTAGTTGCGGGGTTCTCGGCAATCAACTTATCCTTAATCTCCTTAATCTGCTTTGCGCAAGCGTCACGCTTGAACTGCGAAGCCTCCTTACCACCGAGGCGTGAGGGCCAGTGCGACACGAGGAAGTAGAAGGGTTCGCCCTCGATTGTGCCCCACATAACCACAAGGTCTCGTGTGCGGAAGTTGGGCAACTCCTCCACCTCGAGCTTGATGTTGTCCGAGCCCTCGAGCTTGAAGACATCAGCACGATAGAGGAATGCGCAGTCTACACCACGAGCATCGGGAGAGTCGTAGTGGCAGATGCGATAGTTTGCGCCCTTAAGCTTGGGCTGCGATACGAGATCCTCGAGCACCGAACGGTTCTCAATCTCCGACACACCAATCACGATTGGGTACTCCTTCTGGATGGCAGCAATGTCGAAGAGTACGCGCTCCATGTTTGAGAGCTTCTTCTGATACTTGATCTCGTTCCACTGCTTAACACCATCGGGGAGGAACTCCTCGTCGTGAGTCTCTGGGTCATCGTAGATGTCGAAGAGATTCTCGAGGTTGTAGAATACTACCGTGTATGGCTTGTCCTGTGCCACACCCGCTGTTACGGCAAACAGCGTTACTAATAGCATTAAAAGAGTCTTTTTCATATACTTAATTATTAAATTTGTTTCGTAGTTGTGCTACCCCATCATCGCGGTTAGTTTACGCCCCACTCCGAAGCTACCTTCGTGCTCTTAACCTCTGCCTCGATGTCGTCATCGAGCATTGGGAAGAATGTGAAGCCAGTAATCTCTTCGAGTTGTGCTACGGTGATGCAGTCCGATGAGGTGATAATGGTGTCATCGCCCGTATTCTCGTGCTCAAGCCAGAATACTATAGCACGCAACTCATTGGCTTCGGTAATCTCGTCGATGCGCTTACCGGTGTTGCCCTTCTTTGTGCGAAGCAGTGCCTTATAATAGTGTGTGGGCGTTGGACAAGTGTTACCCGACTTATCTGTCGTCTTGCTGTCGATAGATGAGTGGTGTTGGTCACCAAAGTATGCACCAGTAACGACGTAGAGCGTGTCGCTACATACCATATTGCGCACTCTACCCTCCAGCACACCCCACTTATTTTGGTTGAAGTTCGACTGCTGTGGGGTCATGTTTGTAGCGTAGAATGTCTGGTCCATCATCTGCTGTGAGCACTTGCGGTCAGCCGCTGGGAGCTGATGACCACGGTCGTACCAGCCGTTATATGAGCCACGACCGAGGTTTGGTTGGAGCTCATCATCGACCTTGGGGTCGTAGCCAAACGAGCTATAATTGCGGTTACCCTCGCCCGATGTGTGAGACTTGTGAAGGGGATATGCCACCCACAACGATGCACGCACCGAGGGGTCGAAGCAGTAGGTGTAGTTACGTGCATTGTTGTTTAGACCTAATGTTCCGTAGTGTGCGTTAAAGATATAGTTCTTCTCCTCCTTACACACGGGCAGCTCTGCCCACTCACGGCTAAAGGCGATGCTGCTGTCGTAGCTATGCTGTGTGAACGAGAACTCGAAGTGCTTGCCATCCGAGTAGTTTACCACAACATTGGCTGTGCGTGACTCACCTGACGCATTTTTGCTAAAATAGAGATAGACAACCTTGGTAGTGCTCTCCATGGCACCCTCCAAAGATGTGAGACTATTTGAAAATTTAGCCCAGTCGTCTTCCGATTCAACGGCTATAGAGTACGAAGTACCCTGTTGTGCCTCAAGCACCACAGCGCAATTCTTACTATCACCTCTAATCTCATCGACCTTGACATAGGCATTGCTCTTGATAGTCTCGTGTGTCAAACCCTCACAACCGCAGATAGCTGCAGTTGCTATAACGCAAAATATAATCGCAAAAAATCGTCTCATTATCTCTATTTTTCCTCGCAAATATTCCTCTTAGTAATTTCGTTATCCCTCCCGCCAGCTCGGGTAGGACTACCCCACCCGAGCATCGGCGAAAGAGTTTAAAGTGTTAGTTCTCGTAAGTAATGGTCATAGATGCTACATATGCTCTATGGTCCTTATCTGTACCAGTTGCCTTAAACTGAATTGATGAAGCCTCACCAGTCCATGTGCGAACAATGCCCTCCTCGCTCATAGAACCTACATTAGCATCGAGGTAGTAGTGATTGTTTGCAAAAGTAAACTCAATAGACTTGATAGTCTTACCGTTGCCATCAACATCGAGCAATGCACCATTCTGATACATACGAATTGCCATACCAGATGAATAGTAAGCTGGCTCATTATTAGCAGTACCCTGGCTAAATACGAGAGAGATATTCTCATCAACGTTGATTGTCTTGTTATTTACGCTCTCAGCATTTGCATAACCCAACTCTGAGAATACAATGGTTGCTACAGTGCAACCCTCGGGAACCTCTGGCTCAACTACCTCACAAGCAACGTGAGAAACGTAGATTGCGTTCTTACCCTGTGGAGTGCCATTATAAGATGTGCGAACTGTCTGTACGGTGATAGTATCGCCAACCTTTACACCAGACTCTGCCCAATACTTCTGTGCACCTGTGGGACTGCACAAACCATAGATATAAACCTCACCAGTTGAATCCTTAAGATAGAAGTTACCATACTCTGTATTTGCTACAGATGTAATAACACCAGTGAGCTCGTAGATTGTTGAATCCTCCTCAGCTGCCAAGAACTCTGCTACTGTAGCTACCACAACATCAGTTGGCTCTGGCTCGGGAGTAGGATTCTCGTTGCCACCCTCGTTGCCACCACCCTCACCGGGAGTGAGTGCCTCGTCAGTGAGCTTAACGCCACAAACGATAGCGCGTGCTGTAGCCATTGTAGCGTCAGCTGTTGTGAGTGCGAAGTTAGCATCTGTTGAGAACTCAATCTTTGATGTTGCAGTCAAGCCCTCAAGCTGGAATGAGTAGTGGTCTGTAGTTGCGAATGTAAGAACAGTGAAGGGAGGGTTACCTGTTGCACCGTCGTGTGAAGCGAGCTTCACTGACTGTGTAGCACCACCGTCAACACGGAAGTACAAGGTAACATCGCCACCCTTCCAGCCCTGAGCATAGAAGTTGAGATACTTTGTACCCTCTACGCCTACAGCGCCAGACATGAACTTACCAGCCTGCTTTGACTTACCCAACTTGAAACCTGTTACAGCCTCGCCGTTGATAGTAGTTGCGCCGAGTGAGTATGCAGCGTTTGTAGAGTTGTCCTCGGTGCATACGAAAGCAGAGTCAGAGGCATACTCGCCAACACCTGGGGTGTTAGGCTGGTCGTTACCACCCTCGTCACCATTATCGCCATTGTCGCCATTGTCACCACCAGCAACACCTGTAGCAAGGTCAATCTCCTGGCCACCCTCACCAACGTTCAAAGTAACGTCATCGAGGCGGTATGCGCTCTCGGCAGTTGCCATGAACTTGATGTAGAGCTTAGCGGGAACCTCCTTCAAAGTGAAGTTTGCAGTTGCAACATTCCAGCGACCCTCAGCAGTACCAGCGAATGTGTACTCAACGTTTGACCACTTCTCGCCGTCGCCAGAGAGTGATACGATGAACTCCGATGGTGTGAATAGGCTACCCAAAGTCTGTGAGTACTTCTCTGTACCGAAGGTCAAAGTGAGGTTCTTCTGTGAAGACTCGAGTGCGAGCTCCTTAACCATGAACCAAGCGTTGTCCTTACCGAAGAAGATGTTGTTAACACCAGAACCGTCGTAGTCTGAGTATGAGCCGTCAGAGTTAGAGTTGTTACGAACAGTAGCGTTGTAACCCTCGTAGCTTACGTTTGCAGCAGCAGGACCTGCAGCATTCTTCATCTCGGGGAAGTCTGCGATGTAGGGCCAGTAGCCGTTGCTATCCTTCGCTGCACCCTTACCGTCAAAGTTCTCGTAGTAGAGAGCGTCGGTTGTAGGAGGCTCGGGCTCAACAATCTGGATGTTGTCGAGGTCGATAGTCTGACCACCATTACCTACGTAGAGCTTAACGTCGTCGAGACGGTATACAGAAGCAACCTTCGCCTCGAACTTGATGTAGAGAGTCTCCACGCCAGCTGCCAATGTGAACTCTGCAGTTGCCATGTTCCAACGACCAGGCTCTGTGCCAGCATATGTGTAGGTTACGGGTGCCCACTCCTCGCCGTTCTTAGAGAGCGATATGATGAACTCCTCGGGCTTGAATGTGCTGTCGCCATCCTGAGTGTACTTCTCCGAGCCGAAAGTCATCTTGTAGTTCACCTGTGCAGCATCCAAAGCGATGTCGTTAACCTGGAAGTATGCGCCACCACCGAAGAAGATGTTATTCGAGCCTGAACCAGCGTAGTCTGAGTAAGAGCTGTTAGAAGTTGAGTTAGCGCGAACAGATACGCCGCTACCAGAGTAGGTTACATTCTCAGCTGCGGGACCCTCGGGGTTTGCGAACTCGGGGAACTGGTCGATGTAGGGCCATGAGCTGTTGCTGTTGCCATACTCCTTAGTTGCCTCTTTACCGTCGAAGTTGTCGCCGTAGAGGAACTCCTCAGTTACGGGAACATCGGTTGATGCAGACTGCTTAACGGTAATCTTCTTAGTCTCCCAGTTGCCATAGATCTTGTGCAATGCGATAACCTTGATGATTGTCTCGCGCGCCTCACCAGAGTCGTTCATTGCAACTGCAACGGAGAGCTTAGCGTCACCTGTACCAGCAGCAGGAGTCACAGTAACCCAGTCGGCATCACACTCCGCCTTCCAATCGGCGTTAGATGTGACGTCAACACTCTGGCTACCCTCCTCCATCGCGAAGTTCAATGATGTTGTAGACACCGCCACAGAAGGGTTGTCACTAACCTCATTGCCCTCGTTCTCGCAAGCAACGAAGCCGAGAGCCGAGCCCACGACCATTGCTAAAGCGAAGAATGACTTGAAAAGTTTGTTTGCCATAATGC
>JAEZPN010000072.1 GCA_023413645.1 Bacteroidota bacterium | reverse complement strand
TATCGTAGCGCATAACGGCATACCCACTCTCGGCCAGCGCCTCGCCCAACATCTTGTAGCTGAAGGTGCTTAGTCCTGCCGCAGAGTTACCATTACGGTCAGTAGGTCCCGAACCCGCAACGATAAGCACCGCAGTATCGCTACCCTCCTCGGGCACATCTATCGTAGCACTAATATTGCCCCAATCGCACTCCACAACGACATCGCGCTGCTGAGCTGAAACCGCCATAATCGAAAGCATAAACAACACACACAATAATACCTTAATTCTCTTCATAATCCCCTGACACTAAGTTATCTATATTTGCAAATGAGTTCTCTACTACACCCCTCAGGTGCTTGCGGTTGACGTGCGTATATACCTCGGTCGTGAGGATGCTCTCGTGACCCAACAGCTCCTGCACCTGGCGGATATTTGCACCACCCTCAAGGAGGTGTGTAGCAAAGGAGTGGCGCAGCGTATGGGGGCTTATCTGCTTGTCGATACCCGCCAACATCGCCGCCTGCTTGATGATATTAAAGACCATGACACGCGTAATCGGCTTGCCACGATTGTTTAGGAACACCGTAGCCTCGGAACGCGACGCAGGGGTGCGATACTCCATATAGAGCTGAATCTTATCGCGCGCAACACCACTAATGGGAACAAGGCGCTGCTTATCGCCCTTACCCACGATGCGTATGTAGCCCTCACCGAAAAAGAGGTCGCTAATCTTTAGCGACGTAAGCTCCGAGACGCGCAGGCCACACGAGTACATAACCTCAACCATAGCGCTATCGCGACACCCCTTTGAGGTGGTCATGTCGAATGTCGCAAGCATGGCATCAATCTCTGCCACCGTAAGCACATCGGGTAGCGTGCGGTCAAGGCGTGGGTTTTCGATATTATCCGTGGGCAACTGCTCTATCTTATCGTTGATTAGCAGATAGTTGTAGAAACTTTTGACACCGCTAAGGCGACGCGCCTGTGATGCTGCGCTGCTATTACGCTCGTAGAGCCACGCCATAAAGCGCTCTATCATCGGCTGCTCAACGCACTCGGGGAGCACATCGTAGTGGCGCAGTATGTAGTGCGAGAACTCCTCGAGGTCGCGCTTATACGCCTCGACGGTATTTGCCGAGAGGCGACGCTCGAGTTTCAAGTATCGCACATAGTCGTTGCGAATTTTTTCCCACTTTTTCGTAATATCTGCCATATAATCGCTATCTTTGTGGTAAAGATACAAAAATTATTTTACATAATATAACATCGGAATAAAATTCTACACAATGAAGCGATATACACACCTCACCATAACCTGCCCCGATGCAGAGAGCGCCGAGATACTCGCCGCCTTTCTGTCGGACTACCCCTTTGAGTGCTTCAGTGACAACGCTACCGAGGAGGGCGTAGTTGTCGAGACATATATGGCACCCGAGGATTGGGCCGAGTGTGGCGAGGAGGCGACAAACATCATCAACGACTACGGCACGCTAACCTCGCTCAAGGAGATTGAGGACGAGAATTGGAACGCACGCTGGGAGGAGGAGAGCTTTCAACCAGTAGAGATAGATGGTCTAATTATGATTCGCTCGGCAGCACACCCCGCGCCTGCCGACCCCAAGATTATGGACATCATCGTGGCACCCACCATGTCGTTTGGCTCGGGACACCACCACACAACACGCATGATGTGCCGCCTTATCCGCGCATCGAAACCCTCGGGCAGAGTCCTCGACGTGGGTTGTGGCACGGGAGTACTCTCCTTCGTGGCACTTAAGTGCGGAGCGCAGTTTGCCGATGCCATCGACATCGACCCATGGTCAGCCGAGAGCGCAGCACGCGCCTCGGAGCTTAATGGCGTAAGCGACAGAATAAACATCATAACTGGCACGGTGGAGGCCATCGAGGGCGAGACCTATGACGCCATCTATGCCAACATCAACCGCAACATCATCCTCAGCGACATAGCGCGCTACACCGCAGCACTAAATGCTGGCGGTTGCCTCTTTGTGAGTGGTTTCCTTATCGAGGATGTGGAGTATATCACCACAGCGGCTGCGGCACACAACCTCACCCTCACAACACAACTCGAGGAGGAGGGTTGGGTGGCCATCGCATTCCACAAGGCGGAGTAAAACATTTAGGCACATGACAATTCTACCATCAGTATATTTCGGCACGATAGAGTATTGGGCAGCACTTGTTCAGGCGGGTGATGATGCCATTATCGACATTGGCGAGAACTACGTGAAGCGCTCGGAGCGCAACCGCACCGAAATTATGACATCGGGAGGCGTTATGCAGCTCTCGGTGCAGCTCGCCCACGCCAACCGTCCACGCCAGCCCATGCGCACAATGCGTATCGACTACTCGAAGCGCTGGCAGCATCAGCATCTTGTAGCCATCGAGTCGGCATACCGCTCGTCACCCTACTACGACTACTACGCCGACCGCTTCACACCCCTCTTCGAGCGCGAGTGGGAACGCCTCGTAGAGCTCAACATGGCGACCCTCGAGGCTGTATGTAAGACGTTGAAAATTAAGATACCACGCATCTCAGATACATATATCACTGCCGCCGAGGGTGACCTCGACCTGCGCGATAAAAAGAGAGGCTCGACACTATGTGCCGAGCCATATATCCAGGTCTTTGACGACCGCCTACCCTTCGCGCCAAACCTCTCGATATTCGACCTACTGATGTGCGAGGGTCCCGAGGCTATCAACTACCTTAAAAGGGCAAAATTATAGTTAGCGAACAACCTTAATAGTCGCGCTATCGCTGTATCGACCAGATGCATCGGTGGCGCGAATTGTTTTTGTGCCACGCACAACAACCGAGTCGGCACGATAGTGCGCCTCACCAACACGACGTGTGGGGATAGTGTCGCCATCAACAAGCACAACAGGTTCTCCCACAGAGCTATACACATCTACCGACTGCAACGTATCACGTCGCTCACGCCAACCCTTATCAGCGATATGCAACGTGGGCTCGCCGCTATTCCAGCGAGCACGATAGAGGTAATATACATCCTTGCAGTCGGTGTGGTTATACGCCACCATACCGGCATGATTCATACCATAGGCACGACGCGTAGAGGCGTAGTCGAACATATTATCGAGCCACACACCCCAGAAGATGCCCGCCTCGTCAATCTGCTCGATGTAACGCTCGTGCATATCTGTTTGGCGACGCTCGGGCAGGTGACGCGTATCGCGCGTAGCACGCTCCACACGTTCAGTGTTATGGCCCGGCACACCCGCCTCGCCATAGGATACGCCACAGCGCAACGACGACCACGTCTTATTCGACGCGAGCTGCTCGCACCATATATCGACATCCTCAATTGAACCCTTCATCCAACCCACATTCTGACGCAATACCACAAGGTCGGTCACGAAGTTGATAGCGCCATCGCTATTGCTACAACCCACCGTAGGACGCGAGGGGTCGAGCGAGTGCACCAAATCGTTGAGTTCGCCGACATAGTCCAACACATCGTCACCACGTTGCCATACCAACGAGAAGATACCCCACATAATGATCGAGGGGTGGTTGTAGTTCTGTGCCACTATCTCCTTACACTGCTCGACGCCATTATTGCGAAGTGCTTCAGTGGGATAGTAGCATATATCGCCAAAGGCATACTCGTAGCGCGTAAAGGGCATATCTACCCACGCAAGCACACCCTCCTTGTCACACATGTCGTAGAGGTGTCCGTCGTGAGGGCCTACAATCGAACGCACTGCATTTGCACCCATATCGCGCATCGTAGCGAAGTCCTCGTCGAGGTGCTTACGGGTTATCGCTGTACCGAAGCCCTCGCGGTCGTGGGGCAAACTAACACCCCTAACCTCAACAGGTAGACCATTGATACACAATCTATTATCTTTATCGACATTTATCGAGCGTAGACCCGTATAAACAACCATCTCATCGAGCGGATGATTCACATCGCCCAGCGTAACCTCAACACGATACATCGTGCGTTTCGCCGTGCTCCAGAGCTGAGGATGAAGAATCTCAAAGGGGATCTCAACAGCACGATCGGGCGAGATCTTCGAAACCTTAACCGTGCGGCTTACAACCTCGTAGCCATCCTCTCCCACGAAGCGCACTGTGAGCGAGGTGTGGTCGAGACTCTTTGTCGAGAGGTAGACCTTAACAACTCCCTCGGCCTTGTCGCGCGAAACTTTATGCTGCTCGATAAATACACCCTCCGAACCATAGTACAGTGGCGAGATGATATTTTCGGGCGTAACCATAAGCTCGACATCGCGATAGATACCTCCCGCGAGGTTCACATCCGACGATAGGGGCAAAATATCGCTACGCTGGTTGTTCGACACGATGACACGAAGGTGGTTCTCCTGACCATAGCGCACAAAGTCTGTAATCTCGAACGTAAAGGCCGTGAATCCGCCATGGTGCTCACCCACATATCTGCCATTTACAAACAACTCTGCCACACTCTGCGCACCACCAAAGCGCACAAAGAGGCGACGTCCCTGCCACTCTGCGGGGATGAATATATCGTGTAGATAGTTTGCCGTAGTGCGCAAATATCCACCCTCCTCGGCATCGACATTCCACGTATGTGGCAATGTAACATAGTCTGCATCAGCGGCATCGGGTTCCTCGGCAAAGAAGAAGCGCCAACCATCGTTGATGTTGTAGCACTCCCTCGCGGGCGATGTAGCATATGTCGTAAGCGCACCCATGAAGAGTACAGCAACGAGTATAAAATATTTGATGTATCGCATATATTTAGACTTTTGTCGCTACAAAGATACGAATAAAGAAAAAAAATTCGTATCTTCGTGCGAAGAAATAATTAATAAAAGCATTATACAAACACTCTAATTATACAAGTTATGGTTATCGATATCATTTTTGTTGTCGCACTACTCCTGGCCTTGATTCTTGGCTATCGCCAAGGCCTTATTACTGAGATATTCATGCTCATCGCTGTCATCACAACAGCCTTCGTAGCACCCGCAGTCGCAGCACCATTGGGACTGCTATTTACAGATAATGAACTCCTTGCATTTACCGCAGGCTTCGCCATCATGCTGCTTGGCGCAGTAATCCTCGTATGGCTGATTGCGCCACTATTGAAGAAACTCGTCATAGGCAAGAAGTTGGGTAAGATCAACTCTATCATCGGCGCATGCGTAGCGTTTGTCTCGATGATACTCTTCCTCTCTGTGGCTAGCACAATGTTTAACACAGCGAACATTGGCGACCCCGACACCGAGAAGATTGAGGCTTATGTTGATGAGTGCAGCAATGGTCAGAGCGAGGAGGATCTTCGCCAGGGCATCGACAACTTGGGCGACATCCTCAGCAAGAAGTCATCTATGCGAGAGTACTTCAAGCCCCGCTTTGTGGAGTATGAAACACTCGACGAGTCGTTGCTCTTCAACGGTTTTATGTGGATAGGCGACAACATCTGCCCCAGCATCCAGGAGTTGCAGGAGGTTGCCACAAAGGAGGTTGAGTCTGTAGCTGAGGAGTTCGCAAAAAATAGCATCAAGGAGAGCATAACAGACAATGGCACAGGAGAGTAACACAACACCCCGCATCGAAGCTACCGTAATCAGCTCTACGGGTAGCTGGTACGAGGTTGCCACCGCCGAGGGTCGACTAAATTGCCGTATTCGTGGCCGTCTGCGCCTTAAGGGCGTGCGCTCTACAAACCCCGTGGTAGTAGGTGACCGCGTGATGGTGGAGCCCGATGGCGACAATAGCGCCATCGTAGAGATCCTGCCACGCCGCAACTACGTTATTCGCCGCGCCTCAAACCTCTCGAAAGAGTCACATATCATTGCCGCAAATATCGACCGCGCACTGCTACTTATCACACTACACTCGCCCACCACACCCCGTGAGTTTGTGGATCGCTTCTTGGTGACGTGCGAGGCCTACAAGGTACCCGTGACAATCGTCATCGGCAAGGCCGACACGCTCGAAAACGAATCTTTAGAGGAGGCTGATGAGTTCACAGCGATATACGAGGATGCAGGATATGAGGTGATGCGCCTGTCGTCAGTTACGGGCGAGGGCGTCGACGAGATACGCGCCATGCTCCGCGACCACACAACGCTTGTTGCGGGCAACTCGGGCGTGGGCAAATCGACACTTATCGGCTCTATCGACCCCACGTTGGAGATACGCACGGGCGAGATTTCCGACAGCCACCACCAGGGCAAGCACACCACGACATTCTCGACAATGTATCCACTTGAGGGCGGATATATCATCGACACGCCTGGCATCAAGGGCTTCGGCCTTATCGACATCGACGACAAGGAGCTGTGCCGCTACTTCCCCGAGATGATGCGCATAGCCCCCGACTGCCGCTTCTACAACTGCACACACACCCACGAGCCTGGTTGCGCCGTGGTTGAGGCCGTAAAGGAGGGCATGGTGGCATGGTCGCGCTATGAGAGTTACCTGAAAATTTTGGACGAAGATGACAAATATCGCAAGTAGATTACGCACCGAGGAGCATAGCGACGAGTGGTTCCAGGAGCGACTCGACTATATGAACGAGTTTATCACCGAGGAGCGTAAGGAGGTGCTACATCGCACCGTGTCGCAGCGCACACACTATATGCGCATCATGACCGAGAATATGTTCCACCCACAGAACGCCAGTGCCATCATGCGCCACTGCGAGGCATTCGGCATCCAGCAGATACACACCGTCGAGGATCGCTGCAAGTTCGATCCCTCGGTGAATATCGTGCGTGGCACACACAAGTGGGTAGATGTCGAGCACCACGAGAATACCGCCGAGGCACTCGCAGCGCTCAAGGCTGAGGGCTACCGCATCGTGGCAACTACACCCCACCGCTGCAGCGCAACACCCGAGACCTTCGATGTCACAAAGGGTAAGTTCGCCCTCGTATTCGGCACGGAGCACGCAGGAATTTCGGATGAGGTTATCGAGGCGGCGGACGACTTCCTTATGATACCTATGTGCGGCATGGTCGAGAGCCTCAACGTCTCGGCATCTGCCGCTATCCTTATATATATGCTCTCGGAACGCATCCGCCAGACCGTCGACGGCTGGCAGCTCAGCGACTCTGAGAAACTGAAGTTGCTCACACGTTGGACTATGTCCTCTGTGCGCGATTATGAACGTATCCTCCGCCGCGCCGAGGAGAGCGGCAGACTCTCGATTAATGAGTAATTAGAAATTAGTAAATGGTAATATAGTCTGTCATTCTGAACAAAGTGAAGAATCTCCTCGAAGCCGACAATAGATATCGTTGATAGTATATACTCACATAGGAGATCCTTCAACTACACTTCGTTTCGTTCAGGATGACAACATAGTCCTACAACAACCCCTATATGATACTACGCAAGCAATTTTTGGAGCATGTCGGACAGACCTCACCCTCACCAATGATGGTGGAAGTGGCACGTGCTGAGGGCTCGTTTTTCTATACCCCCGAGGGTAAGCGATACTTCGACCTCGTGGCGGGTGTCTCGGTGAGCAACGTGGGACATGCCAACCCCGCTGTCGTTAAGGCCGTGCAGCAGCAGGCGGCTGATTATATGCACGTTATGGTCTATGGCGAGATGGTCGAGCGACCACAGGTGGAGTATGCACGTCGCATCGCAGAGCTGCTTCCTGGTCAGCTCAACTGCGTATATTTCGTCAGCTCGGGCGCCGAGGCTGTGGAGGTAGCCCTAAAGCTCGCAAAGCGCTATACGGGCCGCACAGAGCTTATCTCTATGCGCCGCGCATATCATGGTTCGACACATGGTGCTATGTCGATGATGGGTACACCCGAGGGCGAGGAGTGGAAGGCAGAATTCCGCCCACTGCTCCCCGATGTTAAGTCTATCAATTTCAACTCGTTCGAGGACTTAGCTCAGATCACCGAGCGCACTGCTGGTGTATTGTGCGAGGTTGTACAGGGCGAGGCGGGAGTGCGCCTACCCAACCCCGAGTGGCTACGCGCCTTGCGTGCACGATGCACCGAGGT
>JAEZPN010000060.1 GCA_023413645.1 Bacteroidota bacterium | reverse complement strand
GGTCTGTCCACTCCTGACCGAATGAGGGACAACCACGGCGGTTAGGTGCTACGATAACATAGCCCTGAGCTGCCATAAGCTGGAAGTTCCAACGGTAGCTCCAGAACTGCGATACGGTGCTCTGAGGACCACCCTGGCAGTAGAGAAGTGTAGGATACTTCTTTGTGGGGTCGAAGTCGGGAGGAAGAATAACCCATGTGAGCATCTTCTTGCCATCTGTAGTAGTGATCCAACGCTCCTGAACCTCACCCATCTTGATGTGCTCATAAATCTCGTGGTTTACGTCAGTAAGCTGTGTCAACTCGCCACTCTCAAGGTTAACATCGTAGAGCTCGACAGCCTTAGAGATTGTATTCATGTTTGCCACAATCTTACCTGCTGCGAAAGTGAAGTTATTGATGTCGTGGTTACCTGCGGTGATATGCTTCATGTTACCATTAAGGTCGATGTGAGCCACCTGGTGTGTACCGCGCCATGGGAGAACGAAGTACATAGCGTCGTTGCCATCCCAAACTACCTCTGTTACACAGTAGTCCTGGCCGCGTGTGATGTATGTGCACTCGTTGGTGTTAAGGTCGAACACCCATAGGCGCTGCTGGTCAGCCTCGTTACCGGGGCGACGCTGTGAGCGGAAGGCAATCTTAGTGCCGTCGGGTGAGAATACGGGGTACTTGTCGTAGCCTACAAACTTATCTACGCCTGTTGCTGCAGCCTCCTTTGTGAGGTTGCGAGTCTCCTCAGTCGCGAAGTTGTAGAGGAAGATGTCAGAGTCTGTTGAGAGTGCATACTCAACACCTGTCAAAGGCTTACATGTGTAGGCAAGCAAACTACCATCGGGAGAGAGTGTAATCTCTGCTGTGTCGAAGTAGGGAGCAAGAGGAGAGTCGTATGCTGCATCAGCACCGATAATATCCTTGCCGTTTACAATCTTGCCATCTTTATAGTCAGCAACGAATACGTGGAGGTATGAACCATCATCCCAGTAGTCCCAGTGGCGTACCATGAGGTCGTCATAAATACGCACCTTTGACTTGTCCATATCGTCATACTTGTTCGAGCCCTTAAGCTTTGCCACCTCTACGCGCTTTGTGTAGAATGCGTGGTCACCAGCGATGCCGAAGCCCTCGATGCCACCCGCGATATCGGTTACCTGCTGGAGTTTGTCGCCATTGCAGTCCATAGTCCACACCTGCATCTCGCCTGTGCGGTTAGACATAAATGCGATAGTCTCCTTGTCGAGCCACTGTGGTGCAGTGTTTGAAGAGTAGTTGTCTGTGAGGCGTACCTCCTTGCCAGTCGTCATGTCGCGGAGGCGCAAAGATGTGATACCACGGTTTTCAGCCATGTTATACTCTGTGAGAGTGTAGAGTAGCTTTGAACCATCGGGAGAAAGGGTCTGTGAGCCGATACGACCCATCTTCCACATAACCTCAGCTGTGAGGATACCAGCCTCCTTCTCAGCCTCAGTCAAGGCGTTGTCAATTACAAGAGGCTCTGGTTTGTTGGCCTCGGGTGTTGCAGTCTCGCTACAACCGCCAGCGGCGAGCAACGATGCAAAAGTCATAAGACAGAAAAATTTTTTCATAATATTTTAGTTGTAGTTTTAATAAATTTCCACACTTTCGTTAGGTTGTCTCCTCTTTTTCGTATCTTTGCACAGCAATATGAACAAGAGCGCAACATATACCATCTACTTCGGTGCTTCGACGCTGCATATCAGTTCGAAAGCCGATGCTCACGGCGCGTGCATAATGTATGCGCCTGCGCAAGAAAAAAATCTGCGTGCGAAAATAATAAAAAAAGTTGAAATTTCCAAATCCGTCGTGCTTATCAGCGACAACCCCGAGGCTACCTTCGAGGCGTTGTGCCAAGAGTTCATGGTTGTTAGGGCCGCAGGCGGCGTGGTAACAAACAGCAATGGTGAGCTTCTAATGATCAACCTACGCAACCGCTGGGATCTCCCAAAGGGACATATCGACGAGGGCGAGGAGAGTCATGTAGCAGCGCTGCGAGAGGTACTCGAAGAGACAGCCGTAGAAGCAGAAATTATTGAGAATAAGCCTCTTGCAACTACATGGCACGCTTATAATATTTATGGTCCCTGGGAGTTGAAATCCACCGATTGGTGGATGATGCGCACGACCTCGAACACAGCGCCAAAGCCCCAAAACGAGGAGGGCATAACCGAGGTGAGATGGATGAATAGCGAAGCACGCACCGAGGCACTAAACAACACCTACGAGACAATTAAAGAGGTGGTACGTGCGTTAGATGCAAAAACAGCAAACTATGAATAAGATATTATGGGTCGACGACGAGATCGACCTTTTGAAACCACACGTAATGTTTCTCACGGCCAAGGGCTACGAGGTTGACACCTGCAACAACGGCTACGATGCTGTTGAGATGGTTGGTGCCACACCCTACGACTTGGTCATTCTCGACGAGATGATGCCTGGTATGACGGGACTCGAGACGCTCCCCTTAATCAAGGAGGCGCGTCCCTCTCTGCCTGTGATTATGGTAACAAAGAGCGAGGAGGAGAACATCATGGATAAGGCCATTGGTTCGAAGATTGCCGACTACATCATCAAGCCCGTAAACCCCAACCAGGTACTTCTCTCAATTAAGAAGAACCTACACTCGCAACAACTTGTTACAGAGCAGACTACAGCCGACTATCGCGCAGAGTTTGGACGCATCTCAGCGCAGCAGCAGTCGGCCTCATCGTTCACCGAATGGGGACAGCTCTACCGCAAGGTTGTGGGTTGGGAGATTGAGCTTGCCGCATCTTCCGATAAGAGCATCCGCGAGGTGCTCGCCTACCAGAAGGATGAGGCAAATCAGGCATTCTCGAAGTTCGTGCGCCGCAACTACTACGACTGGATAAATCGCCGCATTGACGATGAGGAGATACCCACTATGTCGCATACCTTGATGCGCCACCGTATCTTCCCCGAGGTAGATAGCGCCGAGCACACGACACTGCTCCTTATCGACAATATGCGCTACGACCAGTGGCGCACAATAGCGCCGATGCTTCGCGGACTCTTCGACGTGGAAACCGACGACTTCTACTGTGCCATCCTACCCACCGCTACGCAGTATGCGCGTAACGCCCTATTTGCAGGTTTGATGCCGCTGGCCATCGACAAGCTGATGCCCGATAAGTGGCTCAATGACAATGAAGATGGCGGCAAAAATATGTACGAGGAGGAGTTTTTACGCAGACTCATAACACAGTCGGGCAAGAAGTATAAACTCTCGTTCGATAAGCTTGTGCGACCAGAGGCGGGACGTAAACTTCTGGATAACATGCAGCATATCTACGATGCTGATTTCTCGGTTATCATCTACAACTTCCTCGACATACTCTCACACGCCCGCACCGAAACCGACATCATCCGCGACCTTACGGATGACGAGGCATCGTTCCGTTCGCTCACACGCTCATGGTTCGAGCACTCGGAGCTATACACACTGCTCAAAATGCTCTCGGAGCGCGGACACAAGGTTATCATAACCTCGGATCACGGAACTATTCGCGTCGACAACCCCGTGCGCGTTACGGGCGACAAGGAGACATCGGCAAATTTGCGCTACAAGACTGGTCGCAACCTCGCGTATAACGCACGCGATGTATATGAGGTGACACGCCCCGAGGATGTGCAGCTGCCATCAGGTCGCCTAACGTCGAGCTACATCTTCGCCTACAACCGCGACTTCTTGGTATATAACAACGACGCTAACAGATATATACGCTACTACAAAAACACATTCCAGCATGGCGGTATCTCGATGGAGGAGATGATAGTGCCATTTGCGCTATTAAAACCCAAAAAACGATAACGAATTAATACATATATATAAATAATGGAAAAGATTATTG
>JAEZPN010000057.1 GCA_023413645.1 Bacteroidota bacterium | reverse complement strand
TTCGTTGCTGCTCGTTGCGTGGCTTGGCATAGAGGTAAATACCGAGGAATTCTCGGCGGCTCATCTTCATTGTGTAGGGATTGCGGATTGCAGGGTAGTAATCCAAATAGAGTGAAATACGGTCGTTGCGCAGTGCCTTTTGGCGCAAGGTTACATTTGTGCAAGTTAGTGTCATAGTTGCTATGTTTTAATTGTTTATACTTTTTGTTGCAAATTAAATTGGTGTTCCGATGGTGGTATCAATCACCATCAAGTAACTTTACTCAATCTTCGGTGGCTCAAAGAATTTATCGAGTTCGGAGCGCAAAATCTTTGTGTATTTGCCAACCTTGATACGAGTGATGTTGTGATACTTCACATAGTGGTAGAGCTGGTCGCGAGTGAGGTTGTATTTCTCCATCGCTTCGGGAATGGTGTAGTATTGCGGCTCTTCGGGTGTGGCGATACCTTTGGCTATATCGAAATGCTTTTTCGAGTAATAGACCATCTTGCCCTCCTTGCGCTTGGGAATTACATTCTTATATACAAAGGTGTAGATTGCCGATAGCGTCATACCGAACTTCTCCTGCAACTCCGCCACGCTGTACCACTCTGTAATGCTCGCATCAGGAGCTTTCTTGGCAAAGTAAGAGTCGATATGTTTCTTGCTCCAATAGGTTCTGCCACGATTAAATGTGCGAGGTATATTATGCTCCTTCGCAATCTCATAAATCCACGATTCCTTAACACCGAATTTCTCTTTAATCTCGGCAGTGGTGTAGAAGTCGGTGATGGCTGGTTTATCCCTTGTCGGCACTCTGAATTCTGCTGGATTATTAAAGAGCGTATCAATATCCTCTTTTCGCAATAGGAACTTATGCCCAAGACGAGATGCTTTAAGTTCTCCTCGTCTTAGATAGCCATAGAGTGTAGGGCGAGTTACCCCAAGATAGACCGCAGCCTCCGTAATAGTAAGGAATGGTTTTTCCTTAATCTTCTCGATAGGCTTTTCTGTGATTATTTTCTCGACAACCTGATTATTGGCTTTTACAGCTGCTTCACGCTTTCTTTGTTTGTAAAGTAGGTTGGCGCAGCGATGCGAACAGCAGGTTGTTGTTGTCTTGTGTGCGATGAATTCTTGCTTACACCACGCACAAATTCGCTTAATGTCAATGTTGCTACTCATTTCTTTTCTCTTTATTTCACCAATATTTTTGTATAACTCCGTAAATTCCCGTAAAATGGCGTAAAACTCTTCCATCACCTCGCCAACGCAAAATCGCATTTCAAGCGGCGAGGTACACAGGAGGTACAAAAACAGGCGTAAAAAGGCTTAGCAACGATTAACAACGATGCTTGCACAAACAAATATAGCACCCGTAAAGAGTGCTATATTAATCATTTATGATTGATTTAACTATTTGATAATCAACTACTTACTTGCCGATGCAGAAGTGGGAGAAGATTGAGTGAAGGATGTCGTCGGAGGTGATTTCGCCAGTGATCTCGCCAAGGTGGTGGACAACTCTGCGGATGTCCTCGCTCAATAGGTCTGAGGGTAGGCCATTATTCATTGCCGTACGCGCTGAGGTGAGTGCTGCGTAGGCCTCGCGCAGTGCTGCGTAGTGGCGCATATTAGAAACTACGACGCTACCCGTGCCGAGCTTCGAGGTGTCGATAGTCGCTGCCAGGCGCTTGCGGAGCGCGTCGATGCCGATACCGCTCTTTGCAGAGATGCAGAGGATGTCGGGTGCGAGGGTAGTGGGAGCTGGTGTAGTATCTATCTTATTGACCACACGGATATAGTGTTGCGCGTCGCTATGCTCGATAGCGTCGAATGTGGGGGTATCTGCAGTAGTGAGGTGGATGACGATGCTGGCATTGGCTATGGCGCGATGTGTGCGGTCGATGCCCATCTGCTCGAGCTTATCGGCAGTGGTGTGGATGCCCGCAGTATCGACAAAGCGGTAGCGCACGCCATTAATCACGGTCGTGGCCTCAATGGTGTCGCGTGTGGTGCCTGCGATATCCGACACCATAGCTCTATCCTCCTCGATAAGGGCGTTTAGGAGTGTACTCTTACCAACATTTGGCTTACCCACAATCGCCACATTTACACCATTCTTAAGCGCTTTACCTAATGCGAAAGATGATGTCAGTTGCTCTATCTGTGAGCCTATATCATCGAGGGTATTGCGCAGTGTTGTGCGGTCGGCAAACTCCACGTCCTCCTCCGAGAAGTCGAGCTCGAGCTCCAGGAGTGAGCAGAGGCGGAGAAGCTCATTGCGTAGCGATGTGAGGCGCTCTGAGTAGCCTCCGCGCATCTGTGTAGATGCCACGTTGTGCGACCACATGGAGTCCGAAGCGATGATGTCGGCAACGGCCTCGGCACGGCTGAGGTCCATCTTGCCGGCAAGGAAGGCACGGCGTGTGAACTCTCCGGGCATGGCCATAGTTGCGCCGCGATTGATAGCATGGCGAAGAACTTCGGAGGTAATATACTCCGAGCCATGGAGCGTAATCTCTACTGTGTCGTCGCCCGTATATGAGTGTGGAGCACGGAAAAGTGCCACAACAACGTCGTCTATAGTGTGCTCATTATCGTCCACGATACGACCATAGTGCAGGGTGTAGCCCTCGCAATCGCGAAGAGGTTTCTTGCCGCGAAAGAGGCTGTCGGCAATCTCTATTGCGCGGTTGCCACTTAGGCGTACGACCATGACGGCACCTCCCGCTGCCGTGGCAGGGGCGATGATGGTGGTATCGGTGTCGAGGTGGTTGAACATGAGTGTGTTATGCGGTATTATCTGCTGCTAACCTTTAGCTTCTGGCCGATGCGTAGTGCGTTAGCATTTTTAAGGTTGTTCCACTTCATGAGCTGCTGCACTGTGCAACCATACTTCTTAGCGATGGCGCTGAGCGTATCACCCTTCTTCACGATGTGTGTTGTTACGGGAGGTGCCTCGTGCATCTTCTTCTCGATGTTTGCATGCACGACATACTCCTTCAAGTAGAGGCTATCCTTAGCAAAGATGCTATCACGCTGGCGGTCGAACTCAGTGAAGAGTTCTACTGGGAGTGTGAGAGGGTAGCTCTTTGTTGTTGCGGGGATAATCTGCATTGTGTACTCGGGGTTAAGCATCTTGAGCACCTCGATGTCGATGTCGAGTGTTGAAGATACCTGCTCGAGGTGTAGGGGACGATTAATCATCACTGTATCTACGGCGATAGGCATAGGGGGTGTGGGGATTGTAACGCCATGCGCACGGTGGTAGGCGAAGGCGTATGTAGCGCCCATATACAAGGGCACGTAGCCACGTGTCTCGGTGGGTAGGTACTCGTATATATCCCAGAATAGGCGGCCAGCATCTTCGAGGCTCACACCACTATTGCTGAGTGCGCGGTTGACACGTCCAGGACCGCAGTTGTAGGCTGCGATGGCGAGTGTCCAATCACCGTAGATGTTGTACATGCGCTTGAGGTACTGCGCTGCGGCACGCGAGGCGAGGCGGGGGTTGCAACGCTCGTCGACCATAGAGTTGATCTCGAGGCCAAACTCCTTGCCCGTTGCGGGCATAAACTGCCAGATGCCCACAGCGCTCTTTCCCGACTTAGCAAGTGGATTGAGGCCTGACTCCACGATTGCGAGGGTGCGTATCTCGATGGGTATACCTGCGTTAGTAAACTCCTCCTCGATGATAGGGAAGTAGTAGTAGGCATAGCTGAATGTGTTGGCATAGTTGGGAGAGCAGAAACGCTCGATAGCACTGCGCACCTCGCGGTTGTAGGTGAGCGGCACGGGGGTCATGATGCCCTGCATGCGCGCTATGTATAGCGAGTCGGTGTTGTCGTATGTGCCAGTTGCAGTGATAGCGTCGCTGTAACCCTTAAAGTCGGCGAAGTATTTGTCGTAGTACTCCTTAGAACTACTTGCGCGCCATAGCGCCAATACAGAGTCTATTTGCATGGGGCGGTTTGAGGGGCGTGCCTCAGCCGTCTCCTCGACAAATACGGGAGCTTCGTATGTCGCAGTATCGCTATTTAGACGGTTGTTGATGCTGTCCTGACGGCGCTGTATCTCCTCGGGTGAGGTGTAGCGCTTGTCGACACCTCGACGTGGGCGCTGTGCATATAGCGAGGCATCGAACGATGCAACGATGATGAGTGACGCGACAAGAAGCAGCGCCTTTATAGATGGTATCTTCATATTTCGCAGTTAAAATTTCAGGCTCATATTTACGCCCATAAGGGGTGTGGAACCTACGGGCGAGTAGTCGAAGTATGGCTCGAGGTTCATGGTTAGGTCGTCCGAGATGTCGTAGTCCTGGAGGTGGGCATCTACGTGTGCGTCGATAATCTGCAACATATAGACACCTGCTGTGAGTAGGATACAAAGATCTCGGTTACGGCGGTAGCTATCCTTGAGGTTTTTCAAGAATGTTGTGGAGTATGCGCCGCGGAACTCGTCGGGAGCTCCATTGGGGTACTTCTCCAACCTCTCGTCGGGAGTTAGGCGCTCATAGTCGATAAGAAGCGAGTAGGCCGTCTTAAAGCGCTTGTAGCCACGGTTGTTCCAGTCGATGGTATAGATTGTCGAGGCCATACCACCAATGACAATGGGTACACGCCAGTAGCTCTTGTTATATATCTGTCCCGCACCTGGGCAAATGGTCGAAAGGGTAGTCGCCTTCTTGACCTGTGACACCTCGTTTGTCGAGTAGTTGACCGCAGCATCGCCTATGAAGTAGAGATATGTAGCGATGGCAACGCCCGCGTAAATCTGCTGGCGCGTGTTGTGGCGTATCATCTCCGTCTGAATAGCATCCAACTCGGGAGTACGCATATAACCGTGGTCAATCAAGTATCTGTCGTACTGTGCCTTATAGGGCTTGTACTGCTTGTTCTCGTGGATAAACATACCGAGCGATGTACCCACAACGGGGTAGAGCACACCGAGCTTCCAGTATTGTTTGTTGTATATCTGTCCGAAACCAGGAAGTGGCAGCGAGAGCCAACACATCTTCGAGAGACCCATGGAGTCACTGATAAAGGGCTTGCGCTCCTCGCCATTCTTGTTTAGGCGTATGCGACGGCCATCGGGTGCGATGCTATCACCACGACCACGTATCGAGGAGTCACGCTTGAGCGTTGCGGCAATAGCCTTACGCATAGAGTCGCGCGATGTGTCGGGGAGGTTGTCGTAGAGTTCGTTTACGGTGCGACCGATAGAGTCGAGGTGGTGGAAGTAGAGAGAGTCGCGGCGTGCTGCAGCCTCGGCCTTAGCCTTGAGGATGGCTGCAGAGTCGATGGGTACAAGGCCACCGTTATTGATGGTGCGGACATTGCCACGCAGATTCTCTCTGCTATACACCTGGGCAGAGAGAGTCTCGGGGAGTGCAACGAGTGCAATCACCGCCAACACGATGGTTATGGCTATCCTTCTAATCATACCTATACTCACCAACGCAATTAGTTGTTATTTATTTTGTGGAGTTTCTCAATAAGTGCATCTACCTCAGCATCGTTGGCACATTCGATGGTGATGCGGCTAGCACCGCTCTTTGTGCGCTTAATGGAGATGTTGTCGCTGAAGAGGCGCTCAAGCTCCTCCACGAGCTTAGAGAATGACTCGGGATACTCCTCTTCAACCTCTGCACTTGCGGGAACTGCCTCGCTTATCTTACGCACGTAGGCCTCCACCTGACGTACAGACATGCCCTTCTTTACGCAACGCTTCATGGCCTTAATCTGCGACTCCGCGTCGAGTGCAGCGATAGCCTTAGCGTGGCCCATGCTGATAACACCCTCTTTGAGGGCCAACTGCACCTCTGAGGGCTGACCCAAGAGACGCATATAGTTTGATACGGTAGAGCGCTTCTTGCCCACCTTGTCTGCCATTGCCTCCTGTGTAAGACCGCACTCCTCGATAAGACGCTGCATTCCCAGAGCGATCTCTATGGCGTTGAGGTCCTGACGCTGGATGTTCTCCACAAGGGCCATTGCGTGTAGGTCCTCATCCTCTACCTCGCGGATATATGCGGGAAGGGTCTCGAGACCTGCCATCTGCGAAGCACGCCAGCGACGCTCACCACTGATGATGGTGTACTTGCCATCGTTGCGGCGGCGGAGTGTGATGGGCTGGATTACACCGAGCGTGGCGATAGATGCCGAGAGCTCTGCGAGGGCCTCGTCGTCGAAGTCGTGACGTGGCTGCAAGGGGTTGGGGATGATATCCGTAATAGCCACCTCTGCCATCTCCGACATGGGCTTAGCGCTCTGTGCGGGATTAACATCGCCAAAAAGGGCGTCGAGGCCACGGCCCAAGCCTCGCTTATTCTTTGTTGTAGTCATATCTTGTATTCTCTTTTATTCCTTCTTTGTTTTGTTGCGCTTGAGGAACTCGCGGGCAAGGCTGAGGTAGTTTACAGCACCTGTTGCCGCTGCGTCGTAGAGCATAATGGGCTTGCCGTGTGAGGGAGCCTCGCCAAGACGTATGTTACGCTGGATGATGGTCTCGTATGCCAACTCGCCAAAGTGCTCGCGCACCTCGTTTACAACCTGGTTGTTGAGCTTATTACGCATATACATCGTGAGTACGAAACCCTCGATAGCCAATGCGGGGTTAAGACGACTCTTAACCATCTTAATTGAGTTTAGAAGCTTGCTCAAACCCTCCAATGCTAAGTACTCGCACTGCACGGGAACAAGCACCGAGTCAACAGCTGTGAGAATGTTGACGGTGGTAAAACCTAACGATGGCGAACAGTCGATGAAGATGTAGTCGTAGTCGTCGCGCACAGAGTCCACAATGCCCTTGATTATATGGTGGGCATTCTCCATCTGCGAGAGGTCGGTGTCTGCGGCTACGAGGTTGATAGAGGAGGGTAGCACCCACAACTTCTTGATATCCTCCGAGTGCAGAATTACGTCGCGTGCCTCGGCGTCACCCACGATACACTCGTATAGGCCCTGCTGGTTGATGTCGAAGCCCAATCCCGACGTAGCATTCGCCTGAGGGTCGGCATCTATGAGTAGCACCTTCTTGCCGAGAAGTGCCACCGATGCTGCGAGGTTTATGGCTGTGGTGGTCTTACCCACGCCGCCCTTCTGATTTGCTAAAGCAACAACTTTTGCCATCTATATTTTTGTTCTATTATTCACAAATAAATTAATCGGACAAAAATAGTAAATTTTATCCTATTTTCAGCCTCGTTTCTCGAAAATTGTTTATCTTTGTTTGAATTTTGTTGCTATGCCCTACGGAATGAGGCATTAAGCGCTGCGCTGTTCAGATGGTTGCGATGGTGTGGCGTGAGATTACGATAAGAAACTAAGGCCTATTATGAAGCGATTTTTTAAGAGTGTAGGACTAACTACGATGTTCGTATTTGTGTTTGCTGTGTGCATGCTCGCGGTGAGTGCTGCGGTCTCTATTTTTGTGCCAAACATTTCGGTAGATGTGAGCTTCATGTTGCTATATTTCTGCTCAATGCTTACTGTATATGGCGCAGCATTACTTATTGAGCGTGTGGCATTTAAGCAGATACTTCCTGTTCTTAACTCGCGACACGGATTTAACCCCATAACACTACTCTTTGGAGTGGTGCTAATCATCTCTATTTCGATTGTTTTGCTGCCCTTGGAGGGGGTACTTTCTGCAGATAGTCGCACCTTCCCCGATGGTCCATGTACGCTGCTTACGGTGGTGCTTCTTGCTCCAATTTTTGAGGAGATGATATTCCGCGCAAGACTCTATAATATCCTTAGTCGTAACACCTCGCCCCTCGTGTCAGCTTCGCTCTCGGCAGCCGCTTTTGGTGCCGTTCACATGGAACCGATAGTCGTTATAGAGGCCCTTGTTGTGGGTGTTGTATTCAGCTATTACTACCTCTCTAAACGCTCGATTTTCACGCCTATCGTCCTACATATATTTAATAATGCAATAGCCTACTCGCTTCTCGTATTGTCGTATTGTGGCGAGACGTTGCGCGCTATTGTGGGCAGTGGCGAGATGCAACTTGTTGTATATGT
>JAEZPN010000047.1 GCA_023413645.1 Bacteroidota bacterium | reverse complement strand
TATAAACCACGGGGCGTGATATAGATGCCGTAGCCTCTATGGGGCGTAGGCGCGCGGGGGCTGCAAGTGGTGAGGGCTCATTAACGATAAATTTGTCGTGCGCCTCCTTCATCATAGACATATCTGCCGACTGGCGAGTCTCCATATTGAGTACGCACCACTGCGATACGCCCGATGCTATAACCTTGTCACCTACGCGCATACGGAAGTTACGTGTGGAGGATAGACGGTTGAAGTCGCTAATCCATGTGTCAATCTCTATGTCAGTGTACTGCTCGGGGCGCTGCTCAATATCCACCGCAAGGCGTAGTAAAACCCAGGTGAGTGCGTTATCCTGCAAGACCTCCACGCCGAAGCCCTTGTTGTGGGCGTCGCGACCCGCAACGTTGAGCATGTAGTTGACAATTGCGCTAACTGAAGCACGTAGTGTAAAATCTACATCCTGAGGCTCAATGCGATATTTGTATGTTGTAATCTCTGCCATAGTTCACAATTATTAGTAGTGCAAATATACGAAATTATAAAATAATTACCCTGTCCGAGGCGTTATTTTATTGGGCAAAAGGGTGAATTTAGCTCCCGTATAGAGGAAAACCTATACCGCAATCAGAAAAAATTATATATATAAGGTATCTATTTAGCCAAAAAATAGTATATTTGCGTGGATTATTATCCATATAGTGGTGATGCTATGTGGAGAAGAACAGGAAAATTATAAACTTAACTTAATAATTTTTTTATGAAAAAAATGTTTTTTGCACTCGTAGCCCTCTTTATTGGTGTTACGACTATCTGTGCACAGGATCCAGCTGAGATGCAGTTGCCTCTCGATCCTGAGGTACGCGTAGGTAAGCTCGATAACGGCATGACCTACTACATTCGCCACAACGAGAAACCTAAGGGTCAGGCAAGCTTCTACATCTACCACGATGTAGGTGCTATCCAGGAGGATGACGACCAGCAGGGTCTTGCTCACTTCCTCGAGCACATGGCTTTCAACGGTACTAAGAATCTTCCCGACAAGCAGATTATCGAGAAGCTCGAGACTATCGGTGTTCAGTTTGGTAACAACCTTAACGCCTTCACTTCATGGGACTGCACACAGTACATGGTGATGGACCTTCCCGTAACTGAGGAGAACGTTGACTTGGCTCTTCTTATTCTGCACGACTGGTCACAGTTCATCGCTTTGCAGCCCGAGGAGATCGACTCTGAGCGTGGTGTTATCATGGAGGAGCTCCGTACACGCGATGGCGCTGGCCTCCGCGCACAGAACGACATGATTCGCAACCTCTTCAAGGGTTCACTCTACGAGAAGCGTAACCTCATCGGCTACCTCGATGGTTTGAAGTCTTTCGACCAGCAGGCATTGGTTAACTTCTACAAGAAGTGGTATCGTCCTGAGTATCAGGCATTGGTAATCGTTGGTGATATCGACGTTGACCAGGTAGAGTCAAAGATTGTTGCTCTCATGGCAGACATCCCCGCATCACCCGCAGATGCTGCACAGAAGGTTATGCACACAGTTCCCGCTACTGAGGAGCCTATCGTATCAATCTTCACTGATCCTGAGATGACTCAGTCAAGCGTTATGATGTTCGCACGTCGTGAGGCGCTTCCTAAGGAGTACAACAACACTATCATCGGCTATTCATACGACCTCATCCAGACATTCGCATCTATCATGATGAACGAGCGTTTCGAGGAGATTGCACAGAAGGCTGATGCTCCATTCCTCGGCGGTGGTATGTCTGAGGGTGGTATCGGTATCTGCCCCACAATGGAGTCAACAATGTTCTCAGCAACAGCTCACGAGGGTCGCATCGACGATGCTTTCCGCGCTATGTACACAGAGATGGAGCGTATGCGTCGCTACGGCTTCACAGCTGGTGAGTTCGAGCGTGCTAAGCAGGAGATTCTCCGCTGGGCAGAGCGTGGTTACACTAACCGTAACGACGTGAAGAACGCTGAGTATGCACAGCGCTACCTCGACAACTACGCTAAGGGTACTCCTATGATGGATGCTGAGACTGAGTGGCAGCTCGACCAGATGTTCATCAACAGCCTCACTGTTGATCAGATCAACGAGGCTTACTTGCAGATGGCAACACCTAACAAGAACCTCGTAATCCTCGCTCGCTCACCCAAGAAGGAGGGCGTAGTAGTTCCTACTGAGGCTGAGCTCTTGGCTATCAAGGCTGAGGTTGAGGCTTCTGAGATCGCACCTTTCGAGGATAACACTGTTATCGAGCCCCTTCTCAACCCCGCACTCAAGCTTAAGGGTTCAAAGGTTAAGGCTACAGCTATTAACGAGTCACTCGGCTACACTGAGTGGACTTTGAAGAACGGTATCAAGGTTGTTGTTCGCCCCTCTACATTGAAGGCTGACGAGGTTATCATCTCTGCATCTGCTAAGGGTGGTAAGTCTATGTTGAACGACGCTGAGTACTTCCACGGTGACTATCTCCCAATGGTTATGCAGCACTCTGGTATCAGCAAGTTCTCTGCTACTGAGCTTACAAAGCAGCTCTCTGGTAAGAGCGCATACGCTTCAGTAGGTGTTAGCGCATACGAGCACGGCGTAAACGCTGGTGGTTCACCTAAGGATATGGAGACTATCCTCCAGCTCATGTACCTCAACTTCACAGATCCTCGCTTCGATGAGACTGACCTCCAGAACTTGAAGAACATGTACGTTCCTTACTTCCGCAACATGGAGGCTGATCCCGGTTACCTCATGGGTAAGGCATTCCAGGAGACTCTCTACCAGAACCACGTTCGCCGTCAGGCAACTTCTGCAGCTCAGATCGAGTCACTCAGCCTCGAGACTTTGGCAAGCGTACACAAGCAGCTCTTCTCTTACGCTGACGACTTCCGCTTCGTAATCGCAGGTAATGTTGACCTCAACACATTGAAGCCACTCGTTGAGAAGTATATCGGTTCACTCCCAACTTCTAAGAAGGTAGAGTACGCAGTTGTTGACGATGGCGTACGCACTGCAACAGGTGAGACTACTAACGACTTCCGCGTAGCTATGCAGCAGCCTAAGGTCTCTGTATACCTCACATTCACAGGTGCTATCGAGGATAACGCTAAGAACCGCCTCGTTCTTGACCTCCTCACACGTGCTCTCGACTCACGCTACATGGTATCAATCCGTGAGGAGAAGGGTGGTACATATGGTGTTCACGTACAGGGTGGCATCAACGAGTACCCCGTTGAGCAGTACATCGCAGTAATCGTATTCGATACTAACGAGCAGCTTGCAGACGAGCTTATCGAGATCTGCGACGCTGAGATCGCTAAGATCGCTGAGAACGGTCCTCTCGCTGACGATATCGCGAAGTCTAAGGAGTTCCTCCAGAAGAACTACGCTAACGTCCTCGAGAACAACAGCGGCTGGATGTCAGCTATCGATCGCTGGTACGAGGAGGGTTACAACTATAAGGAGGAGTACCTCGGTATTCTTGAGAGCATCACACTTGAGGATGTTCAGGCAATGGCTAAGAAGATGCTTGAGGATGGTAACCGTACTTTGGTTGTGATGCGTCCCGAGCGTTAATTTTCGACTATAAGGCAGACATCTACTGCCGCTAACAAAAAGTGCCGTCAATGGGATGTACGCCAAAGTACTACCCATCGACGGCATTTTTGTCGAGCGTTGTATCTGCAGCCTTCTACTCAAAAATGTCGCATGATAAGGGGCCATTCTCGGCCTCTCAATCAAAGCTCCGAATGGAATGTACGAAAAGTACTATCCATCCGGAGCTTTTTCATGTCGAGACCAAGCCTGGCTCCTTCTGATGCGAAATTGGATTTCTTGTGATAGCGGCGCATCTGCGGCGCTTCAATCAAAGCCCTGAATGGAATGTACGACGAGTACTATCCATCCAGGGCTTTTTCATGTCATCGCCACATCTGCACCACTCTGACAAGAAATTGGGGTAGTGGGGCAACCTGTAAGAGACAGAAGCGACAGAAGAGAAGTCGCGGACAACTATTAGTACCATCATCCCTTAAGTCCCTTATGTCTCTAAAAACACATTTATCCACTCCTCATACGCCAATTTCTTGTGATAGTGGTGCATGTGGCGCATCACAAAAGAAACCACCCAGGGATAGTACTTTAATGTACAGCCCGGGTGGTTTACTATTTAGGGATGTGCCGCAGATTGCGGCTTATCACGCTAATTAACGGTAGAAGATTGATGAGATAGATTTGTAGTTATGAACGCGCTCGATAACATCTGCGAAGATGGGAGCTACGCTCAATACTGTAAACTTAGACAAATCCTCACCCTCCTTCAAAGGAATAGTATCGGTTGTGATAACCTCCTGGATAGCGCTCTCGTTGATGCGGTCGTATGCCTTGCCCGAAAGCACAGGGTGTGTAACAGCCGCGCGAACGCTCTTAGCACCACGATCCATAAGCATATTAGCTGCCATACAGATAGTGCCCGCTGTGTCGATCATATCGTCAACGATGATGACGTTGCGACCCTCAACCTCACCGATAGCGGTCATAGAGCCAACGACGTTAGCCTTAGCGCGCTCCTTGTGAGAGATGATGATAGGTGCGTTGAAGTGCTTAGCGTAAGATGAAGCACGCTTTGCACCACCCATATCAGGTGAAGCGATTGACAAATCGGGGATGTTCAACTTCTGGATGTAGGGAACAAAGATGCCCGATGCGTAGAGTGCATCCATTGGGAGATCGAAGAAACCCTGAATCTGGTCTGCGTGGAGGTCCATAGTCATCACGCGCTGAACACCTGCTGCGATAAGCATGTTAGCAACGAGGCGTGCGGTGATAGGTACGCGTGGACGGTCCTTACGATCCTGACGTGCCCAGCCGAAGTAGGGGATAACGGCGATAACCTGGTGAGCCGAAGCACGACGTGCAGCGTCAGCCATCATAAGGAGCTCCATCAAGTTGTCTGAAGGTGGGAACGTAGACTGGATGATAAATACGGTGCAACCACGGATAGACTCGTGGAAGCATGGCTGGAACTCGCCGTCGCTAAACTGCAGAACGTCAGAGGCTCCGAGCTTGATGCCATACTCGGCAGCGATCTTCTCTGCGAGGTAGCGTGAACCACGGCCAGCAAAGAATTTGATTTTATGGATTGCCATAATATAATATTAGGTTAGGTTAACTGACACAAAAGTAGCGCAAATAAGCCAATAAAGCAACTTTTTTGCAGTTTATTTTACTATTCTGTTGCCAAGCACTCCTCGATGAAGGTGAGTATCTCCTCTCTGCCCGAGCCCTTCTCGCTCGACGAGGTTAGCATTGGCGGGAGCTCCTCCCACATCTCTGAGAGTCTCTTCTTGTATGTCGCGATGCTGCGATTTAGCTGTGCCTGAGATAGTTTGTCGGTCTTGGTGAAGATGATGCCGAAGGGTATGCCATTCTCGCCAAGCAACTCTATGAAGCTGAGGTCTATCTTCTGTGGCTCGAGGCGCGAGTCGACAAGCACAAACAGAAAGTGCATCTTCTCGCACTTGAGCACATAGTCGGTTATGATCTTCGAGAACTCACCACGCGCCGTCTTCGACACCTTAGCGTAGCCGTAACCGGGAAGGTCGACGAGGTACCAACTATCGTTTATAAGGAAGTGGTTTATAAGTTTTGTTTTACCAGGTGTGCCCGATACCTTCGCGAGGTTTTTGACGCCCGTGATCATGTTTACGAGCGACGACTTACCCACGTTGCTTCGACCGATAAAGGCGATGTCCTTAAGGTTGTCCTTAGGCACCTGCGATATCTTCTCGGAGCTACACTTGAACTTTGCTTTTATGGTTATTGCCATAATATATTTTAAGTTTAATTTCGGCAAAGTTACGAAAAAAACCGAAAAAATGCCTATATTTGTAGCAGTGAATAACATAAAACAGATATAAATATGAAGAAAGAGTGGAATGATGTTCGTGAATTTCACGAGAAGTTTGGTCACCCCGTAGCTGCGGAACCCAAGATGATTGACAAGAAGCGCGCCTTGTCGCGTGCAAAGTGGATGCAGGAGGAGGTAGCTGAGTTCCTCATCGCTGACGACATCTACGAGCAGGCAGATGCTATGATCGACCTTATGTACTTTGCCCTCGGCACAATGGTCGAGATGGGCTTGGAGGCTGACGAGTTGTTCTCAATCGTTCAGCAGGCCAACATGGCGAAGTTGTGGCCCGATGGCAAGCCCCACTACAACCCCAAGGATGGCAAGGTCATCAAGCCTGAGGGTTGGGAGGATCCCGCACCAAAGATTAAGGCGTATATCGACGCTGTAATCGAATCGAAAAAGCGATAAAACATGAGATTGATTTCTTTTATGCGTAGTGCGATGACGGTGGTCATGGCACTCGCTTTTGTGTTGGTGTCGTGTCATAAGGAGCCCTCCGAGATAAGTAAAAATATTGTTGTGTCTACAGATGCTATCGAGGTGCACCCCGAGGGAGATAGCTTCCGTATTAACTACTCGATTGTAAAGCCTGCGGAGGGTGTATCGCTCGAGGCGGCATGCAATGCCGATTGGGTGACTATTAACGCTGTTACTGCGTCGTTCGTAGACTTAACTGTGTCGAAGAACGACAGCGGCGAGGAGCGCTCCACAAAGCTTACACTTGGCTACGGCAACGAAACTATATCGTTAGATATCAGGCAGAAGGCGTGGCATGCACCCATCGCACTAAAGGTGGAGCGCGTGGATGCTACGTCAGTAGTTTTTAGCGTTACAGCGCTCGACGAGGAGACCACATGGATTGGTCAGATTGTCGACAAGGTGTGGTTTGACGAGATGAGTGAGGAGGAGATCTTTAGCGAGGATATGAACTACTACTATGCCATGGCTGAGGAGAATGGCGTCTCACTCGAGGAGTACCTCGCGACAATCCTTAGCAAGGGCTCGCACTCTGGTCTCCGCATGGCGGGTCTCGACCCAGAGTGGGAGTATGTAGTCTATGTTTACGGCATGAACGCTGAGGGCATAAAGACCACATCTATCTACTCTGAGTCTTTCAAAACCGAAGCACCTTATGCGGGTAATGACGTAACTTTCGACTTCGATATCACTGTGAACCGCGCTATTGCCCACATCGCAATTACTCCTTCGCACGAGGGCGTGGCTTACTACAACAACCTTATCACATACGAGGATTTTGAGACCCTCTACGGTAAGGATATCAACGTCGCGGCAGATGCAGTGATTGCCGATATGATCGAGGACTATGCGGCGTGGGACTACACCCTTGCAGAGACCTTCGAGTATAACACCGACTACTTGACTACGGCATACGAGTTTGAGGGTATGGCAAACACCAAGTATATTGCCTTTGCCTTTAAGTGGAACGAGCAGTGTGAGCGCTTGAGCGAGGTGTCATTCGAGGAGTTTGAGATTGGTTCTATCCCCGCATCGGAGAATAAGCTCTCAATGGAGATTTCAGATATTACGCAGTCAACATTCTACGTTAAGGTGGAGACAACCAACGACGACCCCTATGCGGTCTTTGCTATCCCCGTGAAGGAGATTGGTAAGATGCGTGACGATGCCGACATCTTCAACCATATAATGACGGAGTACGGCACATCGTTCCTCTATAACTACATCTTCAATGGCAACATCGAGGGTACTTTCAGCGGTATGGAGGCAGAGACAGAGTACGCAGTGTTACTCTTTGGCTATGAGGCGGGTACGCTAACAACAAAGATTACGCGCAAGAATATCACAACGCTCAAGGCTGGTGACATCGACGCATGTGTCTACGACATTGAGGTTACGGAGGTTGGTGACCGTGAGGCGCGCGTGTCAATCACCCCTTCTGACTATAGCATCACCTACTACTGGAATGTCTTCGAGACATCTATGAGTGAGGAGGATATTAAGGCCTATATTCAGGATACGTACAACCGTGACTACTATGGTGATTATTGGGAGTTTAGCAACTATGAGTTGGCACAGGGTAAGATGCAGAGCACTCTTAGACAGCTTAAACCCGATACAGAGTATCACATCGTGATTATCCCCATGAACCCCAACGTATTTGCATATACCGGTTCTATGCGTACGGGTGGCACTTTTAGAACAGATGAGGCTATTATCGCCGATATCACAATCTGGGCGGGCTTCGATGCCTACTACGACGGTGATGAGGTCTACAATATTAGCCCTGAGTACTTTAGTAACTATCAGGGACAGGTTATTTTGCCCATGAGTGTAGAGATAGAGGGTGAGTACTCGAGCTACCTCTTTACGATCTTCACCTACCAGGAGGGTTTGGAGGATCCAGAGCAGTATAGCGACGATTTGCTCATCGACAACCTCTACAATGTCGGTGCATATTGGTCTCCAGCCTACTTCCGTGGAGTGTGGGATGTCGAGATGATGGTTGCCGCTGTGGCATTCGACAAGGAGGGTAACCCCAGCCCCGTATATCGTGAGCGCTTCACTTGTACGCGTGAGGGTGCGGGCGATGCTCAGGAGTTCGTCGATTACTACTTGGGCGAGATTACACGTGCATATGCGCCAGCAAAGAGCTTGGTTGTAAACGAAGCTCCTGAGTCTGCTATGTGCATCGCGGAGAAGAGACCCGTGGCACGTGTGTCGAGCATAGCGTTTGAGCGTAAATAGTGGTCTACGGGCAGAAATGGCCATAAAACCATAATCTTAGGGGCTGCGACCTCGGAGTTTTTGATGAAACTTCGGGGTCGCACTCATTTTGTTTGGCGTTGCAACTTGTTGATTTTACAAATGGGGCGTTTCGTTGAATTTATTTTTCGAATGAAAAAGTTTGTCCTATATTTGTCGCGATTAAAAATAAAATGGAGATATTTTCTATGGAGATTATTAAGAAGTTGGCCTTGTTGGCGGTTGTGGCGTTGGGATTTGTGGCGTGTGTCAGCGAGGTGGATAATAACCCCGTTAATCCATCAGAGCAGATTGAGGAGGTTGGATTTGTGATGCCTATGGAGGCTACGCGCACGGCTATCGGTCCCTATGGCATGTCGACGCGTTGGGCAGAGGGCGATAAGCTCTCGGTGTGGGCTTTGAACTCGGAGGGTAACTACACCTTCGAGAATACGCAGTTCACTATGCGCTACTTTAGTCCCGAGTACGACAAGGCATATTTCGTATCAAACATCAGTGAGATGCCAGAGGGTGACTACACCTACTACTTGAGTTACCCCAAGCCCGTGTCGGCAAATGGCACACAGGTTACTTACTCGGTGTCGTCTGTGCAGTCGGGTGCTTATGATGGTAAGTACGACATAATGATTGCTGAGCCAGCTAATGCCTCGGCACTCTCTGCAACCCACAGCGTGGAACTTAACACCATCATGCGCCACCAGATGCACGCCGTGAAGATCACCGTGCCCGAGGGTCGCAACCTCTATGGTGGCCGCTTCTACCGCTTGGAGATTACCTTCCCCAACTATGTTGTGGGCGACATCACGCTCGATATCACAGACCCCAATGCCGAACCTGTCTACTCTAATACCTCGAATGTCGTAGTGTTGGAGAGCGCCGAGGGCTTCGATGCGGGTAGCGAGATCTGGGCATTTGTGCTTCCAGGCACTGTTGAGGGCGAGGTCAACTACTTTGTTAAGGGCGAGGTTCGTAAGTCTAATCCTGCGTCATACTCTCTCTCTAAGGAGTTTGTTAAGGGTCATGTAACACCCATTAGAATGGCTATCCCAGAGATCTATCCATACTACACAGCGGCAGAGTTTACCATTGCGAACAACTTCCTTGGTGAGGAGTACAATACTGTGACAATACTCGCAGCCGATGGTACATCGTTGGGTACATTCGACCGCAGCGAAAATGGAAAGTATTTGGTATATGCTGAGTCGGATACATTTGATGTGGATGTTTTTGATAATACCACATGGAAACTTGTCTTTGACTCGGATAATGCTATTGTGGCGGCAGAGGTGCCTATGGGCGATATGACCGACTTCTCGGAGCACTTCTATACAACCGATGTCCCATACATTCTATTTGAGAACTTCGAGAATGTGTCGGAGAGCGAGAGCTATGGTAACAACTCATACGCGTCAGAGGACCGAGATCAACCTGGTGTGTCGTTGGACGGTGCAATGCCTACAAATGGCTGGAATGCTGCGCGTTACTGGCTCAAGCCAGGTGCTATGCGCATCAATGCTCGTTATCAGGGTGTAAAGATTTTTATTACATTTGCATCAACACACTATGGTCGTATGGATACGCCACTATTGTGGAACGGTTCGTATGGTATCAAGCCAGGTAAGGATGTGAAGATCAAGTTACAGTTCGATGCAGCGCTTTATCAGCATGAGGATAGCTCGTCGACGGTTACAAGTTCTGGTATTGCTGTTGCTACGCACACCAACGCGAACAATCCTATCGATGGCATCCCCACAGGTACCAAGGGTCTTGGCTCAACATACGACACTACACTTGAGGACTTCGGTACAACCTTGTTCTCAAAATCTATGAGTAGTACCGTGGGCGACAATGCGTTCGGTCAGACATTCCCAACATATAGCACAGAATTCGCTGTTACAAGTGAGTCGCGCATCTGTTTCTATCCCACAATTTCATGTGAGGATGGTGGTGTCAACAATGCGGAGATAAATGTCTACTTGGATAACATCAAGGTGCAGATTGCAAAGTAAGCCCCGAACAACCAACACTACCGATATATATAATACAAAAGAGTTAAAATATTAATTAAACCAAATCATTATGAGAAAGTTTTTCGCATTCGCGTCGCTCGTAGCATTGACACTTTCGGCTTGTTCGAATGAGTCGCCAAAGAGCGAAATGGAGGGTGAGGGACAGGTAGTCATCAACTGTGCCGTAGCAACACAGGTTGATGAGACACGAGCAAACATCGATTGTACAACCCCCGCAGTCGAGGATTTTAAGCTCACTATCGATGGCGTAAGTCACACCTACACCGCAGACTATGCAACAGTCGCAGAGTTTAACGAGGGTGACAACTACTTGCACAATGGCAACTACAAGGCTACCGTAGAGGCAGGTGATGTGACCGTTGAGGGTTACGACAAGGCAGCCTTCGTAGGTAGCGCAGAGTTTAGCGTTGAGCCTCGTAAGAACACCGAGGTTGAGGTTACTGCCTACATCGCAAATGCCTTGGTTAAGGTTGAGGTGACTGAGGCCTTCGAGAACTATTTCGTTGGTGGTCACTCCTTTAAGCTCACAACTGCTGCAGGCAACGAGTTCGATGTTACAGCCCAGACCGAGCCTATCTTTATTGCTCCTGCAGCATTTACAATCTCGGGTACAGCGGTAAAGCAGCCCAACCAATCGGGTGTCGAGGGTACAGAGGTCGCTCTCCCCGAGTACAAGAACGAGGCAGCAAAGCCCCAGACCGTTCACACTGTTAAGTTCGATGTTGAGAATGCTGGTCGTGCAACACTCACCATCACACTCAACGACACTCTTGTAGAGTCAATCGACATTGAGCAGGAGCTTAACGACAACTCAGAAAACGCATAATAATTGTAGAGATATGAAATCAGTAGTTAGAATTATGAGCATCGCCTTCGCCTCACTCTTTGTGTTGGCGTCGTGCAGCAAGGATAAGATTGACTATGTAGATCACGAGGGTGATTTGCAGAAGAACGTCGGTTACTTGTGCCTTAACAACATGGAGGCAACCATCTTGGAGGATACCGAGAACATCGAGAGCACAACTCGTGCTGAGGGCATCGACATCAACAACTTCGATGTTGTAATCACAAACCAGGCGGGTGAGCAGGTGGCATCATTCAAGTATGGCGAGCGTCCCGCCGAGGCTATCGCATTGTATGGTGGCGTGTATAAGATTGCTATGTCGTCAGAGGCAATGCAGGGTGCTGCATGGGAGAAGCCCGTATACGCTGGCGAGAAGGAGGTAGTAATCACACGCAAGCAGACAACCGAGGTTAAGGACCTCGTATGTAAGCTTGCCAACATCAAGGTTACTGTTGCTTACTCTGCAGACCTCGCTGATCAGCTCGACGCGGAGTATACAAAGATGACCGTAGAGTTGGAGGATAGCGCTTTGGAGTACGCATTCTCGGAGGCTCGTGGCGGTTACTTCGCTCCCGTAGCTGTAGAGAACACTCTTAAGCTTACATTCAACTGCCGTTATGCTGGTGAGACTAAGGATATCACCATGACAAACGAGATTAAGGGCGTTAAGGCTGCGCAGTGGCGTAAGATTAATGTCGTTGTTCAGCACGCTGCAGATGGTACTGCTACTATCGGCATCGTATGTGAAACTTGGACATACGATGAGGAGGTAACGTTCGATACCTCTGTTGCGCTCTTCGAGGAGGCTATTCCCGACGATAGCGACGCTCCAGTAATCTCATGGGAGGGTCACGACCTTGCAGAGGCTTTCGAGCTTACTGACGACATGTTCGACGCTGAGGGCAACTTCAACTCAAGCATCAACATCGACGTAACTGCAAAGGCTGCGCTTAAGTCGTTGGTTGTTAAGGTTGCTTCAGATAATGCCGACTTCGTTAAGGCATACTCTGAGATTATGGCTTTGGAGGAGGATTTGTGTGCCCCCACAACTTCGGCTACCATCCTCAAGATGATGGGCTACCCAACCGATGTGAAGGATGCAACAACAACACGCCTCAAGTTCGCTTTGCAGGCAGAGTTGCTCAAGTCGTACGAGGGTACTCACACATACGAGATTACAGCTACAGATGTAAACGGTGCAAACACAACCGCAGTGCTTACTATTAAGTATGGTCAGAATGTTGCTCCTCAGATTGTATGGGTTGGTTACGACATCAACAAGCAGCAGACATATGTTCCTGGTATGACTTGTGACTTGGAGGTAACAGCGCCTCTCACAATCGCAGACTTCAGAGTTAAGATTATCTCTGCTACGCTTACTCCCGAGGAGTTGGCAGGCGTAGGTCTTGCTGGCGAGTTCAGCCTTGTTAACGACACCCAGTACTTCGAGTCGTTGAAGGGTCTTGGCTTCCCCGTAGGTGATGCAGTGGCTGGTAAGTCGGAGCTCCAGTTGAGTATCACCAACTTCCTCGCAGTGCTTAAAATGCTTGGTGCAGGTGAGCACAACTTCGAGATGTCGGTAACTGATGCTGAGGGCAATGTCACTACGAAGACTGTAATGATGCGCTTCGAGTAGTGTAATTAATCCCCCACAAGATTATGTCTATTATGAAAAAGATATTAGCATTGTTGAGCATGGTGCTCGTTGTAGCGGCATGTTCAAAGGATACAGATACACAGGTTGAGATGGCCTCTGGCGAGGGTGCTGTACGCTTGGGCGTAGCAACTAAGGCTGCTGTTTCGACTGACGATAATGTAGTAATCAAGATCTACAAGGTAGAGGGTGAGGATGAGACTCTCATCCGCCGCTACGACTCTTTGAGCGATGTGCCTGAGTACATGTCGTTGCTTACAGGCAACTACACTGCAAAGGTTCAGGTTGGCGAGCGTTGCGTGGCTACATTCGACTCTAAGTACTACTACGGCGAGGCAGACTTCGCTGTTGAGGCTGGCATCGTAACTCCCGTAACTGTGGATTGTGCTCTCGGCTCTACTATTGTAGCTGTGGAGTATGACGCTACAGTGGCTGCAAACCTCTCTGAGGGTTATTTCACAAGCGTCTCTGTGGCAGATGCTTACGACGCTACGGCTATCGCTAAGGGTGACATCTCAGCGTTGGAGTATGAGGAGTCTAAGGAGGGTTACTTCATGCTTCCCGAGGGTCAGACATCTCTCTACTGGCACTTTGAGGGTACTCACCCCGTTGAGGGCGACATCGTCAAGGAGGGTCTTATCGAGAATGTTAAGACTGCTGTGCGCTACACCGTTAAGCTCAAGTACTCGCCCGATGCTCCTGGTGGTGTTACCATCGAGGCTACGGTAGATGAGTCTATCGAGGAGTTTGATGATGTTATCATCTTCTCTCCCGACCCAACAATTGTTGGTGAGGGTTTCGACTTGTCGGAGCAGCAGCTCTCTACAACCGACTCACGTACCTACAATGTTGCGTCGTTGGCTGCAATCGAGACCATGACATTGACCGTATCGGGTGTTGAGTACGACCTTCTTAACAACGCTCCCGAGGGTATCACCATCCAGAAGAACGATGACCTCTCGTATAAGGTTATCGTAAGCGAGGCATTCTTCTCGCAGGTTGCTGGTGGCCAGCAGGCTCTCAGCTTCCACATCATGGATGTTGATGGCGGTAAGCTTACAAAGGATGTAAACTACCTTGTTCAGGGTGTTATGCCCCTTGCAACATCTGACTACGACCTATGGTTCGGTAATGTTACCTTCAAGGCTATGGTTATCGATAGCGCATCGTCTGTGAAGATTGCATACTCGGCCGATGGAGCTACATGGACAGAGGTAGACGCCGTAGCTGCTGCTGATGGCACATATACTGCCGCAGGCTCTAACTTCGCTGCTGAGAAGAACTACACATACAAGCTCATTGTTGAGGGCGCAGATGCTGGTAAGGCACTCACACACCAGACCGCTGCAGGTGCTCAGATTCCTAACGGCGACATGGAGCGCTGGAGCAAGCCTACATGGTGGTTACCCTATGGCGATGGTGATGTAGCATTCTGGTTGACAGGTAACGAGGGTGGTAACATGGCAGGTGCCACACTTACACAGCCCTCTACCGATGTTCGCCCAGGCTCTGCTGGTACACAGTCGGCATACCTCAAGTCGCAGAAGGCTTCGGTTATGGGTATCGGTAAGTTCGCTGCGGGTAACCTCTTCACTGGTACTTTCGCTATGAATGGCTTGGATGGTATCGTAACCTTCGGTCGTGACTTTGCGTTCACCGCAAGGCCTAAGAGCCTCTCGTTCTGGATGAAGAACAACGAGGGTACTATCGACCAGGGTTCTCAGGCTTCAGGTACTGATATTTATACCGTTATGGTGATCATTACTGATGGTACAACATATTCAGTAAACACTAAGGATGAGAGCACATTCCTCAAGGTTGCAGAGTTGGACAGCACCCCAGGTGTTATCGGCTACGGCTACATCACCGGCTCTGACTCACGCGCAGAGTGGACTCAGGAGACCATCAACATCACATATCGTGAGGATATGAAGAGTGTTAAGCCCAAGAAGATCGTTGTATCGTTCACACCTTCGGGCTATGGTGACTACTTCTGTGGCTCTACATCGTCATGGATGTATGTCGATGATATAGTCTTGAACTATTAGTAAATAAAGAGATAGTGGTGGCGTTACCACCGCTATCTCACTATATTTGTTTTGATGAAGAAATTTTATATTACACTTCTTGCCTTGCTCTCAGCAGTGGGAGTAATGGCACAGAACGCCGAGAGTGTGGGCGTTGAGGTTGCGTCATCGGGCGATGTCGCAACGGTCTTAACACCCAATGAGGCTCGTGCGCAGCGAGGTTTCTCTACTGAAGCAACCTTCGTGCCACGTGGCCAGTGGATATTTGGTGGTACGGCGTCATACTCTACTCACACAAACGAGAATTACAAATTGCTCGTTATTGATAACATCGATTCGGAGGGATATACCGTAGGTGTTAGTCCCATGATTGCTTATGCCATTAGCAAGAATATGGCTATTGGTGTGCGCTTTGGTTACGACCGTTCGTTGCTTGCACTCGACAATGCGTCGCTTTCGATGGCGGGAACAGATATCAATATCGACTTCTTCCACCGCCTTAAGCACACCTATACAGGTACAATCTTCTGGCGCCCCTACATTCCACTTGGACATAGCAACCGTTTTGCTGTCTTTGCCGAGGTGCAGTTGAGCCTCTCGGGTGGTCAGTCGCGCACCGTAGCTGAGAATGGCGTTGTTGATGGCATGCAGAACTATGTGGGTACCTACGCAAAGAACTTTGGTGCTTCGATAGCACTTCAGCCCGGTATCGTAGCCTTTGTAACCGACAACACCGCATTGGAGCTCTCTATCGGCGTCTTCGGTATTGGTGTTGACAAGGTTACACAGCTCAAGAATCAGGTTGAGAGTGGTGACCTCTTGTCTTCGAACATGAATTTCAAGCTGAACTTCCTCTCGGTTGGTTTTGGCGTATCGTTCTACCTATAAAATGCACACACTATGAAGAGACTAATACTATTTATGGTTGCTGCATTTGTTTCAGTAGCAACGCTTCAGGCTCAGGAGATAACTCCAGAGACCAAGACCCGCTTCTTGCCTATGCGCCAGCGTGTTGACCGCAATGTTGGTGACAACAAGTTTGTCTATAAGGGCGAGTGCATGCTTGGTCTTACAGCGTCGTATGGCAATATCAGCACTGAGAACTCGGATGTTATGTTGTTGCTCAACGATATCAATATTGGTTTGCGTAGCGCTACTATCCGCCCATTCTTTGCGTATGCCTACCGCGATAACTTGGCTGTGGGTATCCGCCTCGGCTATCAGTATATCAATGGCGGTATCGATAATGCGAGTCTGGATCTTGGCCTTATTGCTGATGGTTTGGAGGGTATGAGCATCTCGAACCTCGGACTTCGCAACGAGAGCTTCTCGTGGGCATTGTTCCACCGCAACTACCTCGGCTTGGATCGTCGTGGCATCGTGGGTGTGATTCTCGAGGCCGAGCTCTTGGTGAAGAGTGGCACATCACGCTTCACATCGGGTGGCGATGTCGTAAATGTTTCACGCAGTCGTAACTTCGGTGCACAGCTCAACGTAAACCCCGGCCTTGGAGTCTACATCTTCCCTCAGGTCTGCGTAACAGCTACTGTGGGCATTGGAGGCCTAAGATATAACAATGTTCGCCAGTACGATGCTGCGGACAACATCATCGGTCGTCGTGACCAGTCGAGCCTCAATTTCAAGGTAAATATCACCGATATTCAGATTGGTATTGTGGCACATTTGTGGAATAATAAGAAGAAGTAGAGTTATGCGTAATATATTCCGTCTTTTGGGCATGGGTGCCATTATGTTTGTGCTCGGTGGTTGCATCGAGAACGACATTCCCTATCCCGTTATTAAACTCGATATTGTGAGCATGGAGGCCGAGGGCCTTAAGTCTGCTCCTGCAATTAACGCCGCGAACCACACCGTAGAGCTTGAGCTTAAGGAGACTACCGACATTCGCAAGGTGAATATCACAAATGTTGTTGTTACGGAGGGTGCAGAGATGGATGTTACCTTCCCTGGCACATTCGACATGCGTAACCCCTTGTATGTAAACCTGTCGTTGTATCAGGACTACGAGTGGACAATCACCGCAAAGCAGAGCATCGCTCGCTCTTTCCGCATCGAGGGACAGATTGGTGAGTCGGAGATAGACCCCGTGGGCCACATCGCTACGGCCTATGTGCCTATGGATTTCGACCTCTCGAATGTTAAGGTTCTCGCTGCAAAGTTCGGCCCCGAGGAGATTACAACCTACTCGCCCGACCCCATGGAGATTACATCGTTCGAGGATACTGCGCGCAACATCGAGGTGACATACCACGGCGACATCTGCGAGATGTGGACACTCCGCATCATTAAGAAGGACCTCGAGGTGGAGCTCGTAGGCGCAGATGCTTGGGCAAAGCGCATATGGCTCTATGCTAATGGCCGTGCCAACTCCGATCTCGGCTTCCGCTACCGTGCTGCAGGCACTGAGGAGTGGATAGAGGTTGAGGATGTCACTGTTGACGGTGGTAGCTTCTCGGCATGTGTTACCGACCTCGAGACACTCACCGAGTATGAGGTTATGGCATACTCGGGCGAGAATGTCACTGAGGTAGTGAAGGTTACAACCGAGGATGTCTACGCCCTTCCTAATGCTGGCTTCGAGGAGTGGTCTACAAATAACAATATCGTCTACCCCTTCCTTGCCGACTCTGCGCCATACTGGAACACTGGTAACGATGGCGCTGCCATTGCTGGCACAACGCTTACAGAGCCTACATCGGAGGTTCGTCCTGGTAGCGAGGGCACATATGCTGCATCGCTTCAGTCGAAGAAGGCTTCGCTCATGGGTATCGGTAAGTTCGCTGCTGGTAACCTCTTCGTTGGTGAGTTCGGTGGCCTCGTAGGTACTAACGGTCTTGTAAACTTCGGTCGCACCTGTACTGCACGCCCCGTAGCTCTTCACGGCTGGGTTAAGTACAACTGCGGTACTATCGACGAGGTTGGCAAGGTGCCTTCATCGCGTCCTAACCTTAAGAAGGGTGACAGCGACGAGGGTCAGATTGTTATTGCCGTAGGTAATTGGACTGCTGCCGAGTATGGTGGTAGCGAGGATTGCCCCGTGGTTGTAAACACGCAGGATGAGAGCACATTCTTCAATCCTAAGGGTAAGGATGTCATCGGCTCTGGCGAGTATATCCTCACTGAGTCAACTGATGGTTGGGTGGAGTTCACTTTGCCTATCGACTATCGTTCTACAGATGAGATACCTACACATATTATTGTAATCTGTACTGGCTCTCGCTTTGGTGACTACTTCACTGGCTCAACACAGAGTTTGATGTTGGTGGATGACTTTGAACTCGTCTACTAATATCAGCTAACCGATAAAAACTAAGGGGCTGTCCAATACGGACAGCCCCTTAATCTTTGTATATTGGGTCTTACTTAGACTTAACGTACTCG
>JAEZPN010000021.1 GCA_023413645.1 Bacteroidota bacterium | reverse complement strand
TCATAGCGAAGGTTGTTCATATCGATATCGAGGCTCTCGCCATAGAGGGCATGGCGGCGACGTGTGTAGATAACCTCACGCTGTGAGTTCATAACATCGTCATACTCCAACAAGCGCTTACGAGTACCAAAGTGGTTCTCCTCGACCTTCTTCTGTGCACGCTCAATAGCCTTAGACATCATGCCGGCCTGGATAACCTCGCCCTCCTTGAGGCCCATTCTATCCATCATCGTTGCGATACGCTCCGAGCCGAATAGGCGCATGAGCTTATCCTCGAGAGATACGAAGAACTGTGATGAACCGGGGTCACCCTGACGTCCTGCACGACCACGCAACTGACGATCTACACGGCGGCTCTCGTGGCGCTCAGTACCGATGATGGCCAAACCACCACGCTCCTTAACCTCGGGTGTAAGCTTAATATCGGTACCACGACCCGCCATGTTGGTAGCGATGGTAACCTGACCGCTATGACCCGCCTCGGCAACAATCTGTGCCTCGAGGGCGTGCTGCATAGCGTTCAATACGTTGTGCTTGATGCCGCGCAACTTAAGCATACGACTCAACAACTCCGAGATCTCGACAGATGTTGTACCCACCAAGACGGGACGACCTGCAGCTACAAGGCGCTCAATCTCAGCGATTACGGCGTTATACTTCTCACGCTCAGTCTTATATACGAGGTCGTCGCGGTCGTCGCGAATAACCTTCTTATTTGTGGGGATTACCACAACATCGAGTTTGTAGATGCTCCAGAACTCCGAAGCCTCAGTCTCAGCGGTACCGGTCATACCTGCGAGCTTGTGATACATACGGAAGTAGTTCTGCAAAGTGATGGTTGCGAAGGTCTGCGTTGCATCCTCCACCTTTACATTCTCCTTTGCCTCGATAGCCTGGTGCAAGCCATCTGAGTAGCGACGACCCTCCATGATACGACCTGTCTGCTCATCGACAATCTTAACCTTGTTGTCAATAAGTACGTACTCCACCTCCTTCTCGAACATGAAGTATGCCTTGAGCAACTGGTTCATGGTGTGTACACGCTCCGCCTTAACTGCGTAGTCAGAGATGAGTGCATCCTTCTCCTTTGCGCGCTCCTCGGCCGAGAGCTGTGAGTGATCAATCTCCGCAACACGAGCACCGATGTCGGGCAATACGAAGAAGCCCTCCTCATTAAAGCGCTTTGAGGCAAACTCGTGGCCCTTATCAGTAAGGATAAGCGAGTTCATCTTCTCGTCGTGAATAACGAAGTTGTCGTCAGTAATCTCGTGCATGCGCTTCTCGTTATCCTGCATGTAGAAGTTCTCGGTCTTCTGCAAGAGCACCTTCACGCCAGGCTCAGAGAGGAACTTGATGAGGGCCTTATACTTAGGCATAGCCTTGTAGGCACGCAACAAGAGCTTACCCGCCTCGTCGTTCTTACCCTCGTTGTAGAGACGCTTAGCCTCGGCAACATCTGCCGACGACATCTTGCTCTGGAGGTCGTAGATATACTTTGCTGCAGGCTGGTACTCCGCGAAGAGCTGGTCGCTACCCTTAGGCACAGGACCAGAGATGATAAGAGGAGTACGTGCATCGTCGATAAGCACTGAGTCGACCTCATCGACAATAGCGAAGTGGTGCTTGCGCTGTACGAGGTCCTTAGGCGCGTTGGCCATGTTATCACGCAAGTAGTCGAAACCAAACTCGTTGTTCGTACCGAAGGTGATGTCGGCCATGTATGCCTTACGGCGCTCCGCAGAGTTAGGACGTGTGTTGTCGATGCAAGCAACCGAGAGACCATGGAACTGATACATAGGACCCATCCACTCGGCATCACGACGTGCGAGGTAGTCGTTCACAGTAACTACGTGTACACCCTTATGTGCCAAGGCATTGAGGAATACTGGGAGTGTTGCCACGAGGGTCTTACCCTCACCCGTTGCCATCTCAGCGATGCGACCCTTATGAAGCACAACACCACCAAAGAGCTGTACGTCGTAGTGTATCATATCCCACTTGATGACGTTACCGCCCGCAGTCCACTGGCTGCTATAGATAGCCTTGTCGCCCTCGATGCGTACCAAGTCCTGACGCTCGGCAGCAAGGTTGCGGTCAAAATCGTTGGCAGTCACAACCACCTCGTCATTCTCGGCAAAGCGGCGTGCTGTATCCTTCATTATTGCAAATGCCTCGGGGAGAATCTCCTCAAGTCGCTTCTCGATATTTTCGTCGATGCGCTTTGTGAGCATCTCAATCTCACCAGAGAGGCGCTCCTTCTCCTTGAGTGTTGTTGAGGGGCTCTCAAGGAGCTCCTTATTCTTGGTGATTGTAGCCTCGTCCTCGGCGATGAAGTCTGTGATAGACTTACTCAATGCCTGAGAGCGAGCACGCAACTCGTCGTTAGAGAGTTTCTCGATTGTGGGATAGATAGCCTTGACCTTCTCCACGTAGGGAATAATCTCCTTGTAGTCCTTATCGGCCTTAGAACCGAAGAACAGCTTGATTACCTTTGATAAAATATCCATATCTTACTATTTGTTATTAGCACTATTAGCCATGCCTAAGCATAGTCTTTAATGTGGTACGCCCGCACACACGACGCGCGCACTCACACATATAACGCACAAAGATATGAAAAAATATTCAAACATCAAAGAGTAACGGGGTTGTTTTTAACCAATCACAATAGATTTATCGCCTATTTACACGTCACATAATCGTACGCCGAGACAGCAACAGCATAGTCATACTGCGCCGAGATGACGTTTGTGTATATCTGCAACCAACTCAACTGCGCCTGCAAGACATCGAGAATCGTGGCGAGACCCTCACGATAGGAGTAGGTACTTATGGTGAGGTTCTCCTCGGCGAGGGCGAGGTTGCGTTGCGCGGTAGCTACCCTATCGTTTGTGGAAGTGAGATTTGTCCACGTGTCGCTCTCATCAAGAATTATCCTATCTGTAACCGACGCCACGGAATTTACCCTGCGCAAGTAGTCGCTACGTGCTGCTGATACGGCATGCTTACGCTCGCCGAAGTGGTATAGCGGCGTAGAGAATGAGAGCATCACACCACCATCAAGGCGTGTGCCACCACCCCTAACATGAGGTGTATTGGGTTGCAAAAGCGCATAGACACCCACCTCTATCTGAGGCAGATACTTAGCCCGCGCAGCACGAATACCCCAGAAGGCACGTGTCGTCTCCAACTCCGAAGTCTTATAGTCGGGATTACGCGAAATGATACTACCAACGCTCTCACGCTCAGGCATCTGCACATGGTCAAAGATAGACTCCGACAACACCACAATGCAGTCGGGAGCGAACCCCCTCAGCAGGTTGAAATTATGGAGTGCTATATCGCGTTTCTGCATAGCCTCCGAGAGCTGATACTCCGCATCGCTAAGGCGCGACTCCACCTGCAAGAGATCACTCTTGGAGATATAACCCTCGTTATAGCGTTCAGCGACAACATCGCGCAGCGAGCGCACAATAGCGACATACTCCACAAGAGCCTCATAGTAACTCTCTGCACGCGACAACGACCAATAGGCAACATCGGCAGTATAACACACGAACAACTCGGTGGTCACCTCGTTAAGCACAGATATATCCGACGCCAGCTCTGCACGCTTTGCCGCAGCACGCACCTCGCCACCACGAAAGACAGGCTGCGAGACGTCCAACTGCGTGAACCAACTCCACCTACGCCCAACAGCGGGATTACGCATGTCGATATTCAGTTCGCGTGCGAGACTAAAGAATGGAAGATAGCCCTTGCGAGCTACGATCTCTTGCTCACGAGCACCCTGCGTAGCAAACTCGGCATCCTGCAACTCATGACTATAAGCAAGTACACTCTCGCGGTAGCTATCGAGCGATATTTGAGCGTGCAACATACATGGAGTAGCAATTAATATAATCGTTATTAACACTCTGCGTATCATGGTTTTATGCGATAGAATAATGAATAGACAACGGGCAATACAATAAGCACCATAAGCGTTGCGACTAGCAGGCCGCCCATGATGGTTGCAGCCATGCTTCCGAACATCGAATCGGCGAGCAGAGGTATCATGCCGAGTATCGTAGTGAGGGAGGCGGCAACAACGGGAATGAAGCGGTCAGTGGTAGCCTCGACAACAGCATTGACGGGCTCATAGTCATCAGCACGCAACTCTCTAATACGAGCGATGAGGATAACGGCATTCTTGATATTCATACCCACAAGGCCGAGCAGACCGAGGAGCGAGAAGAAGTCGAACATCTTACCCGTAACACCCAGTCCAAGCACCACGCCAACAAAGATAAGCGGCACGGTGACAAGTACCACCATGGGATCGCGGAGGTTGCCAAACAGCAATAACAGCACGATGAATATAAGTATCAGCGCTGTGGGCAGCTGACTTACGAGTGCATCATTCGACTCCTCGCGGCTCTCCTCCTCACCAAATAGTTCCATGCGGTAACCCTCGGGTATGGCAACCTTAGTCTCCACCTCAGCCTTGAGTTCATTTAGTAGCGCAATGGCATTAACACCACGCTCGGGGTCACACTGCGCCTTCATAACTCGCTCAGCATCGACACGTTTAATGACTGAGGGAACAAAGCCAAACTCGAAGCCCGAAGATGCCTGCTCCAAGGAGTAGCTACGCCCCGTGCGCGAGAATATAGGCATGGTGGTAAGCGCCGAGAGTGAGTTGTCGGGCAGAGGTTTAGAGCGCAAGAGGATGGGCATCGAGACATCACCCTCGCGATAGGTAGCGATAGGCAGTCCCGAGGTGGATATTTCGAGCGACGAGACCATAGCATCACGCTCCACGCCGAGGCGTTGCGCCTTTATCTGCGAGTAGCGCGGTTGCCACTCGGCCACCCTACTACCCCAACTATTACGCACATTGCGGGTATCGGGATGTGCATCGAAGAGCGCCATAGCATCGCGCGTCAGGCGGCTCAGCGTATCGACATTCTCACCCACAAAGCCAATCTCGATGGTGGCATCGGGGACTGGCGAGAGTCTAAAGAGCGAGGAGCGTAGCCAGACATCCGACAAAGTGGCAGTAGCCCACCTATCGAAGCGCTCTTCAACCTCTGCCGTAGCATCGGCATCGTGCAGTTCGACAAGCAGATTACCGTAGTTTGAACGCCCAGCATAGCTGCTACTTGCGAGGTAGTAGCGTGGCGGTGTACCTCCCGCCGTAGCCGACACGCGCTTAACTTCGGGTTGTGCCATAAGCCACTCGGTCATTATATCGAGGCGTGAAGTAGTGGATTCTATATCGTAGCCATCGGGGAGTATAACATCGGCTCTAAAATATGGTTTTGAGAGCTGAGGGAAGAAGTTTTGCGGCATGCGTCCCATAGCCCACAGCGATAGTGCAAACACCACAACCACAACGACTACCGTAACCCACCTAAAGCGTAACGCGAACTCAATGCAGCGGCGAAACCACCCCAATCGCTCCTTGAATTTAGCATCATGCGTACCGCGCAAGAGGTTGACACTCATAACGGGAACCTGGGTGAGTGCAAGGAGCCAACTTGCGAGAAGCGAGAGGGCGATAACCACAAACAGAGGGCGTATAATCTCGGCCACGGATGAGGGTGACAGTTGCAGTGGAAGGAACGAAAATATGGCGATAAGCGTAGCACCAAGCAGGCCAAAGGCGGGGCGTGAGGCACCCATAATAGCGGCATTATAGAGCGGCACGCCATGTGTAGAGAGGTTGCGCGTGTTGTCCACAACGACAATAGCGTTATCCACCAGCATACCCATAGCGATAATGAAGCCCGCAAGCGAGGTGCGGTTGATACCCTCGCCAATAAAGAGCATAGCAAGGAGCGTAGCACCAATGGCAAAGAGCAACGACGAGCCAACGATAACTCCCGAGCGCCAGCCCATGATAAGCATAACAAGCAGGATGACTATAGCGACAGACTCGGCAAGGTTAATCAGAAAGTCGTAGTTCGCCTCGCGGGCAATCTCATTTTCAGGGTAGAGCGTGACAAATTCAAGTCCCGCGGGGAGCTTGCTGCCTATATTCTGGAGCAGGGCATCTACCCTATCTCCCACAGCCACAATGTCGAGATTAGGGTCTGTAGCCACGGCGATAGCCACAGCATCCATGCCGTCAACCTTGACGATGTAGGGCGAGGGGCGATGCAGCGTGCGCCTAACCTCCGCGATGTCACCCAAGCGGTATTGTTTGCCAGAGGAGGCGTAGAGGAGCTGGTTCTCGATGTCGGCAATCGAGGAGTATGTGGTGCCCTCCGATAGTTCCACAACGACATCTCCAGCACGGCGTACACCAAGGCCTACGACGGAGTTTTGACTCGACACAGCACGGGCTATATCCTCGGGCTTTAGGTCGAAAGCTGAGAGCGTAGCGGGGCTTATGACTATCTCAATATCAACGGGTTGCTCGCCAGCTATTAGAACCTTGCTAACACCCGACACCGTATATAGTTGGCGCTCTATGCTACGGGCATAGTCGCGCATCTCCTCCATGCTAAAGCCACCCTCTGACTTAAGGGCGTAGTACAAGCCATAGACATCGCCAAAGTCATCAGCCACATCTATCGTCGTCACACCCTCGGGGAGCTGTGGGCGCACATCATCGACCTTACGACGTAGTTCATCCCACAGCTGGGGTATGGCTGCGGGCTTAGTATCGGGTTGCAACTCCACGACCATGCGGGCATAGCCAAAGTGAGCCTCGGAGGTTATCTTGTGCACAGAAGTAAGGGTGCGGAACTCACGCTCCATGGGAACGACAACCAGCTGCTCTACCTCCTCGGGTGTTGCACCTGGGTATTGGCACGTCACAACGGCACTCTTGATTTTGAAGGTGGAGTCCTCGCGCTTGCCCAAGTGGATAAAGGCGTAGAGACCACCGAGCAGTGCGACAGCGAGAAAGAAGCTGACAACGGAGGTATTACGTAGCGACAACTTAGTTATATTCAGAGACATAAGCGCGCTATTTATCCGATTCAACAACTCTTACTTGTTCGCCCTCGACGAGCTTATAGACACCCGCAGAGACTACCCTTTCGCCCGCAGAGACACCATCAATAATCACGACATCACTATCTCCCGTAACGCCTCCGAGAGTCACTCTACGGCGGTGCACACGGCTATCATCGCCCACAACCCAGACGCTATCGTAGTCGCCAATGGGGGCATATATCGCAGTGAGAGGGAGCGACACAGCGTGGTCATCATCCTCCTTAACCGAGACCATGGCGATACAGGTCATGCCCGGGGATATGATGTAGCGCGTGCGGTCAACGTCGATTAGGCGCAGCGAGACGGGGAAGCCGAGAGCATCACTCGAAGTGCGGGCAAAACTCTTAATCGCGGCAGCGAAGTAGTGGTTGGGATAGGCATCGAAGACCACCTTATACTGTGTGGTGGGTAGCGAGAGCGAGGATATGAGGCCCTCGGGGGCGGTGAAGCTCACAGTATTGCTCTCGGGCTTCACAAGGCGTAGGATGGTCTCACCCGAGGCTACGCGCTGATAGGTATCGACGGCAACATACTCCACAACACCACTAAAG
>JAEZPN010000106.1 GCA_023413645.1 Bacteroidota bacterium | reverse complement strand
GTAACACCCGAGGTGCTCTGCGCTGGTAAGGAGACAACATACGAGTTTTTGGAGAATGTCCTTGATGAGGTAATTGAACTCTTCCCCTCGGAGCTTATTCACATTGGTGGCGACGAGTGTCCCAAGGATCGCTGGGTAGAGTGTGAGCACTGCCAGGCAAAGATTAAGGCCGAGGGTCTTGAGTCAGAGGAGGAGCTTCAGGGCTACCTCGTGGCACGCATCGAGCGCTACCTCAACAGCAAGGGTCGCCGCATGATTGGTTGGGACGAGATTCTCGATGGCGGCGTGACACCTACAGCTACCGTAATGTCATGGCGTGGCATCAAGGGTGGTATCTACGCTGCAGAGCGCGGTAACGACGTTGTGATGACCCCCATGCCTCTCTGCTACCTCAACTTCTACCAGACTGAGAGCCGCGAGGGCGAGGGTCTCCATATCGGTGGTCACATCCCCTTTGAGAAGATCTACGCATGGGATGTATATGAGGGTATGAGCGATGCTGCACGCCCACATATCATTGGCGTTCAGCTTAATATGTGGTCTGAGTATATCAAGGATATGGATACTGTGGAGATTATGCTTCTTCCACGTCTTGGTGCTATGTGCGAGGTGCAGTGGTCACACGACCGCCGCGACGACGCTACTATCCGCGCGAAGATGGAACTTATGCGTAAGTTCTACGAGGCGAATGGTTGGCAGTGCGCCCCATACTATTTCAATTTCCGAAAATAAGGCAGACATCTACTGCCGCTAACAAAAAAGTGCCGTCAATGGGATGTACGCCTTAGTACTACCCATCGACGGCATTTTTGCCGAGCGTTGTATCTGCAGCCTTCTTTTCAAAAATTATTTCTTGTGATAAGGGGTCATTCTCGACCTATCAATCAATAGTCCCTTCTGACATTCTAAAATAAAATATGCTGCTATCCATTCGGGTAGCAGCATATTTCGTTTTTAGCATCAGGCTCTATCGTGCGACGAAGCGCGTTGTGCGGGTCTTAGCGGTAGACTTGCGGGCATCGAGCTCGCGCTTGGCGTTTATCATCATAACACCATCGGCCTTTGTCTTCATCTCTGCGCTAAAGAGCTCAGAGTAGATGGCGGGAGCCTCTACCTCGGCACGCTGGGGTGCGATAACGCTCTCGTTAACGACGATGCTCTTGGGTACGATTGCTGAGCGTGTTGCTGATGACTGCATCGCTTCATACTCCTCGACTGTAGAGCAACCCTCCTTAGTGAAGCATACCATCTCGCGGTAGAGAGGACTGGGGTTGTACATGTCATCGTATGCCACAGCAACAACGGTCATAACCTTATCGAAGGGTAAGAAGAAACTTGCGCTCTCATATGGTGCGCCATCCCACAAATACTCATAGAAGATATCGTCGGGGTAGTCCTCGGTGTCGGTGAGGTCGTTGCCGTAGAAGTCATAGTAGAACTCTGTGTAGTCACCCTCGATATTCACCTTAACGGGGATCAAGGCGTTACCAGCATACATATTAAAGCCCTCATAACCTGCAGCAACGAGGTCGTCGACGCTGAAGTACTTGCCAATCTCCACGCTGATAGAGATGTCGGCATAGGTAACAGCATCGGTATGGAACACCTCGCTGAAGTGTACGTCGCTCAAGAACTCGCACTTGTCGAAGTCCATGATTACAACGCCGAGCTTGTAGTCGGTGTCGGGCGCTAAGTCCCAAACGGTTGTTGTCTCGTCGCCCTGTGTGAGCTCCCACGATGCGAATACTGCGTAGTCGTTGTCGTAGCCGCGCTTGATGATTACGTTCTGGATGTAGTCCATAGCATCCTCGGCGCTGTAGTTTGCAGGGTATACCATCCAATGGTATGCGTGGCCCTTGTCCGAGGGGATGATTGCGATCCATGCGTTGTCTACGCTGGGCACGATGCTCATCTCAAAGGTGCAATCCTTTGGGTTGCCAGATGTGAGGGTGTGGAACTCCTTGCGCCAAATCTTCGATGTAGTGAGTGTGCCTGCCTTGTATCCGAATGCTATGATAGTGTAGTCGCTATCGGGGCGCATGCTACCGTAGGTATTTGTGGTGTTACCCTCGTATGTGTAGCTGCTGATTACGTAGTCATACTCTGTTGTGATAAGCTCGAAGAGCTCCTCGTCGTTGAGGTCCTTCACAACATCGGTGCGCAAGGGGAGAATCACGTATGGGTCGTTAGTTGTAGTCGTTGTCATAACATCTACTGACGACTGTGTGAGGTTCTTGAGCTCGAGCGTAAGGATGTTTGCTGAGGGTTCGAGGTGTGCCGATGTATGCTCGTAATAGCCTACCTCGCCGATGATGTCGCAGTTGTCGTTCCACTTAGCCGCCATGATGTAGTACTTGGTGTCGGCCTTGCACTCAAACCAACCATCCTCAAGGATGTCCGAGATGTTGTAGATAGAGAAGAACTCTGTGCGATCATCGATGTAGTCCCAGTTCTGGAGGAGCTGGATTGTAGAGTCGATGCTTCCCTTCTGGAGTATTGTCTTTAGGCTGTCGGTGCCAAGTGTCTGCTTCCAGTAGTTAAGCTCCTCCTCAGACATGATGCCACAGTAGTAATCTACACCTGTATGCGATGGGGTGATGGTATACTCGAGAATAAAATCCTCCTCCTTGACGCTAAACTCGAAGGTTATGTCGCCCTCGTGTGGAGGCTCGGTCTTGACGGTTGTTGCGATGATGTCTGTGGTGCGCACACCTTCGAGGCTGATACCATATACATATACTACATACTCCGTATCGGGAGTAAGCTGCGCGATACGTATAGACTCCTCGGAGCCTGTGCCAACGATGCCCGCGAGGAACTCTTCGAGTGTGAGGTCGTTGACATCGGCAAGATACTGGAAGTACTCGAGGTCGGCCTGGAAGATGTCATTCTCATTGCCCTTGTAGTAGTCCCACGACTCCTTGTATGTAACCATGGGCACCCATGTTGTTGTGGGATCTGCCGTGATTACAGAGATTGTGATAGTTGTTGCATCGTAGTCGATAAGCTCTACCTCTATGGGGTTTTCGGCGGTGATGCGACCCTGTGTGAGGGTTAGCGTTACATCTGCTGCGCTCTTGTAACTAAGTGTTACCTCGGCTGTGCGCGCTGCATCATCGTAGTTACCCTTTGCTGTAATGTTAAGTTTGTCGGCCTCTACGGCGATAGTCACCCACTCGGCCTCGGTTGTGGCGGTGAGCGCCTCGCCCTTTATGGCGTTCTTGATGGTGTAGCTAAGGTTCTTTGTCTCGCCACGGTCATCGAAGCTGATTTGTGTAGTCTCCACCTCGATTGATGCTGGGAGAGCAGGCTCTGGCTCGTTATTACACGCCGCAAGCGCAACGAATGCCACAAGCACAGAGAATAGTTTGATAATGTGTCTCATAGTTTTTTGGTTAATGTGTAATGCAAATATATGAAAATATATCCAAATCGAGCAATAGTGCCTAAATATTTATAGAAGATATATACTATTAGGTATTACGTCATTGCGAGGAAGGCGAAGCCCAACGTGGCAATCTTATATCGTTATCTACGAAGAGATTCCCACGGTCGCTTTGCTTCCTCGGAATGACGTAACCTGTTCAAACAAAAAAAAGGCTGCCACTAACGACAGCCTTTAACATATATTTGGGTCGAAGAATTACTTCGTAGCGCTCTCCAAACGCTTCATCATAGCGAACATGAAGAGAGCAGAGATCAAGCAGAGTGCGATGAACACAGCCCATACTGACCACAATGGGAGACCTGCCCAGAGGTAACCGCCAACCATAACCAAGAGGTTACCGATAGCAGTAGCCACGAACCAACCACCCATCATAAGACCCTTGAGCTTTGGAGGTGCAACCTTTGATACGAATGAGATACCCATAGGTGAAAGGAGCAACTCAGCAAATGTCAATACGAGGTATGCGAAGATCAACCAGTAGGGTGAAGTACGAGTCTCGTTCTTCTGGTCAGCGTAGTCAGCCAAAACAGCCTTAGCCTCATCAACAGTCATTGTAGGCACAGCAACTGCAACCTCAGCGACCTCCTCAGTTGTCTCCTGAGTTGTCTCCTGAGTTGTCTCCTGAATTGTCTCCTCAGTTGTCTCCTCAGTTGTCTCCTCAGTTGTCTCCTGAGTAGCCACCTCAGCCACCTCAGCCACCTCAGCAACGGGAGCAGCAGCGCAAACTACGCACTGTGCGTTGTAAACCTCCTGGAATACAGGGCCAGTCTTATCGTTGAGCTTACCGATAAAGTCGCGAGTAGCCTTGATGTCCTTACCCTTTGCCTTCACAGCCTCGTCCTTAGACTGAGTCATAGACAAAACTCGCTGATCAGTATATACTTCACCATTCTCGTCTACAAGAACAAATGAGTACTTGCTATCTTTGATAATATTGATAATCTCAGTGCTATTGATATCGTTTAGGTAAGGCACAAGTACTTTATCATCACCATCCTCGTACTCAACCATAACGGCAGGTGCTTCTGCGTAGCATTTAGCAGCAAGAGTCTCACCCTTGTTGATAGCGATAGCGCGCTGCTGATCATCGGGAGTGTTAAGACCGTTAGAACCGAATGCCATGATAGCGAAACCGATAGCTGCAACCAACATACCGAATGCAATCTTGCGAGGTGCTGAAGGCTCCTTGCCCTTACGAGCCAAAGCACCAAAGATAGCCATTGAAACGGGAGTCAACGCTACAACGTAGAAGGGGTTAAACTGCTGGAAGATAGGTGCTGCAACAGCGATCTCCTCAGTAGACTCGATGCCCATAGTGCGGTAAACAAGGAAGCCAAGAACCAATGATGCGACAGCACCAGAGATGATCTTGCCCTTTGCACCATTGCTCTGGAAGATAGAGAATGTAGCGTAAACAGCAACGATAAGCAATGCAAGGTTCCATACGTTGAACAACATAGTGTCGAAGCCGAATACACCAGTTTTAGTAAACTCATCAGCGAAGTATGTGAGTGTCAAACCATTCTGGTGGAATGCCATCCAGAAGAAGATAACAACTGCAAATACAAGGCAGAGAGCGATGATGCGCTGCTTTGTCTCAGCGGGTGAGAGGTTGTCAACAACCTGTGCTGTCTCGCCCTTCTTCTTACCACCCTCAACGTGACGGAATGTAGGACGGAAGATGTAGTAGATAAGGATTGAGAGAACCAACGCTGCGCAAGCTACCATAAATGAGAAGTGGTAAGCATCGTTAGAGCTGTAGCCGAGAGACTCCTCAGCCCACTTCTTGATACCAACAGCTGTTGTAGGAGCGAACAATGAACCTACGTTGATAGCCATGTAGAAGAGTGAGAAGCCAGAGTCACGCTTGTCAGCATACTTGGGATCGTCGTAGAGGTTACCAACCATAACCTGCAAGTTACCCTTGAACAAACCAGTACCAACACTGATAAGGATAAGAGCAGCCATCATGGCGATCATCGCAACAGACTCACCACCAAGAGGTGCAGAGAGAAGCAAGTAACCGCCGAACATAACCATAATACCGGTAGTAACCATTCGGCCGAAACCGAACTTATCGGCCATCATACCACCAATCAATGGCATGAAGTAAACCAAGCCGAGGAAAGTAGAGTAGATGGCACCAGCTGTACCGCTGTCGAGGCCGAAGTTCTCGCGAAGGAAGAGTGCGAAAACTGCCAACATCGTGTAGTAACCAAAGCGCTCACCTGTGTTTGCAAGGGCTAAGGCGTAAAGACCTTTAGGATGTCCTTTGAACATAGAAAAAAGTTTTTTAGTTAATATATAAATTGTTACTTGTTATTCAATTAACAAATTAGCGCGCAAAGTTACAAATATTTTTGATATATAAAAGAGTATTAAATGTAATTTTATTGTGCCGGGCAAGAACTTTAAGGTGGTGTATATGTAAAAAATGGAGGATGACAATGCCATCCTCCATACTTTAATATGTAACCGCAGTGCGGTTATTCGAAATGATTTTTTACTTCGTAATGCGCTCAAGCCACTTAACCATACCGAGCATGATGCCCATAGAGATAAAGCAGAACGCAGCAAATACAGCCCAGCACATCCACTGCTCGGGGAATGTGTTAAGCATAGTTACACCAATTGCGATGAACAAGTTACCGATAGCGGTAGCTGTCAACCACAAGCCCTGGCAGATACCCTGCAAGTGACGTGGTGCAATCTTAGATACGAATGACAAACCAAGAGGTGAGATAAACAACTCAGCAACAGTCAAGAAGAAGTATGTGAGGATAAGCACCATAGGGCTAGTCTTCATCGACATCTTCACTGCATCAGCCAAGCCCTTGAACTCCTCGCCTGATGGGTAGTTGTGATATACTGCGATAGCAGCCAAGAATACATAGGCACATGCTGCGAGAAGCATACCGATAACAATCTTGCGTGGTGTAGAAACCTCCTTACCCTTGCGAGCCAAAGCACCAAAGATCAACATGATAACAGGTGTAAGCAAGATTACAAAGAGAGGGTTGATACACTGCCAAATCTCAGGTGGAATAGCATCTGTTGCAACGAAGTCACGTGCAAATACTGACAATGACTGACCATTCTGGTGGAACGAGAACCAGAAGAATACTGCAACACCAAGCACTGCGAACAATGCGTATAGACGCTGCTTAATCTCCTTTGCGTCAGACTGAATCTCCTGCTGAGTGTACTCTGCAGCTGCAGCCTTCTCCTTCTTCGCTGGGTTGGGCAAGTTCTTCTTAATAAGAATGAAGATAATCAATGAGATAAGCATTGCCACAACTGATGCGATGAACGAGAAGTGAACACCTGTATTGAAGATGTTGAGGTAGCTATCACAGAACTCTGCATTTATAGCGCCAGTGTGACCAACCTGCTCTGCAAGTGCAGTGAGGTTATCCATATCTGCTGTAGCCATTGCGTCGCTATTGTTGATGTACTCATGGCAGAGACGTGGAAGGTCTGCGTTGTATGTGTAGTTGTGCATCTCCAACCAGAAGCTGCGGAGCAAAGGTGCAATAAATGGTGCGATAACACCACCAATGTTGATAAATACGTAGAAGATCTGGAAACCAGAGTCACGCTTTGACTTAGCCTCAGCCAATGCCTCGGGACCGCGCTTTGCAGCCTCAGCCTCGAAGTTGTCGTACATCTGGCCTACGATAGCCTGCAAGTTACCCTTGAACAAACCGTTACCAAATGCGATGATGAACAATGCAAAGCATGTGAGTACGAGTACCCATGAGAAGCCTGATGCCTCGGCAAATACGGGAACTGACAAAATGCCATAACCCAAAGCCATAACAACAAGACCCGCGATGATGGTACCCTTGAAGTTCTGGAGACGGTCTGCGATAATACCACCAGGAAGGCTGAGCACGTAGATCAAGAAATAGAACACGGCGTAGATCCAACCTGCAGCATCATCACTGATACCAAATTTAGAGCAAAGGAAGAGCAAGAGAACAGCGTTCATGATATAGTAACCAAAACGCTCACCCATGTTACTCAACGCTGCAGCGATAAGTCCCTTGGGGTGCTCCTTTTTTGCCTTTACGATGTAGAATACCAAGAATGGTATTACCACAATCAAAATGGCAAACAAAATCATCATAGGACGATTTGTCTCCCAAAGATTAGTAATAAAAGACATAAAAATAAATTTTAGTGGTTAATAAAATGTTTCAGTATCAGTATAAGAGTGTTAGTCAAATAACACTTCATATTGAGCAAAGATACGAAGATTTTTTTATATCTTTGCTAAAAATAACCCCAAAAAGTATGAAAAATCAAAAATCTATACTTCCAATAGTTGCTGCGGACGAGTGGTTGTTGCCCGTAGAGGAGGAGATTAAGCGTCGTTATGATATGTATATCAGTCGTTTAGCAGATATAGAAAAGTCTGCAGGCACGATTGTCGACTATGCTAACGGTCATCGCTACTTCGGTTGGCAACATGATGACGCAATGCAAGGTTGGTGGTTTAGAGAGTGGCTGCCCGAGGCAAAAGATGTCTACATCTTCGGCGATTTCAACAATTGGCAGCGCACAGAGCTACGCTTGCAGCGCAATCGCGAGGGTGTGTGGAGCATCTTCCTACCCGATGCGATGTATGGCGCACGCCTCACAGATGGCTCACTATACAAACTCCATATTCACGGCAATAACGGCTGGCGCGACCGCATTCCAGCATACGCAAAGCGCGTAGTGCAGGACGAGACTACCAAGAACTATACCGCGCAGTTTGTGGTTGAGAAACCCTACGACTGGAAGCATGACGACTTCCGCGCACCCAAGGTTGGCGAGTTGCTCATCTACGAGGCGCACGTCGGCATGGCAACAGAGAAGGAGGGCGTGGGTACATACGCCGAGTTCCGCGACGATATCCTTCCACGCATCAAGGAGGCGGGATATAACGCTGTGCAGCTTATGGCGATTGCCGAGCACCCATACTACGGCTCATTCGGCTACCACGTATCGAGCTTCTTTGCCCCCTCTTCTCGCTTCGGCACGCCCGATGAGCTACGCTCGTTGGTAGACCGTGCTCACGAGTTGGGCATCGCCGTAATCATGGACTTGGTACACGCACACTATGTCAAAAACTTCGACGAGGGCATCAACGAGCTCGACGGCTCGAAGCACCACTACTCTAAGGAGGGCGATGCGGGCTATCAGCAGTATTGGGACTCTATGATTTTCGACTACGGCAAACGAGAGGTGGAGCACTTCCTCCTCTCTAACGTAAAATATTGGATCGAGGACTTCCACTTTGATGGCTACCGTTTCGACGGTGTAACGTCGATGCTCTATCACCACCACGGATATGTGGAGTTCGACTGCCGCGAGCGCTTCTTCGATGAGGGTGTAAACCGCGACGCTATCGTCTATTTGACCCTTGCAAACAAACTTATCCACGACATCCGTCCCGACGCTATCACCATTGCAGAGGATGTAAGTGGTATGCCAGGTTCATGCGTGAAACCCGAGGATGGTGGCATGGGCTTCGACTATCGCCTCGGCATGGCACTGCCCGACTACTGGATTAAGATACTCAAGGAGCAGAGCGACGACGACTGGAACATCTGGCAGATGTGGTCGGAGATGACAAACCGCTTGCCCTCGGTGCGCACCGTGGCATATGCCGAGTCGCACGACCAGGCACTGGTGGGCGATAAGACCCTCGCTTTCCGCTTGATGGACAAGGAGATGTACTTCTCTATGGATCGCGCATCGGAGAACCTCATCATAGATCGAGGTATGGCCTTACATAAGCTTATCCGCCTCTTTACAATCACCACGGGAGGTGAGGCATATCTCAACTTCATGGGTAACGAGTTTGGCCACCCCGAGTGGATTGACTTCCCACGCGAGGGTAACAACTGGTCGTATAAGCACGCACGCCGTCAGTGGTCGCTGGCAGAAAATGGTTTCTTGCGCTACTCGTTCCTTGCGGAGTTTGACAAGGCGATGATTGATGTGGTCAAAAAATATGGAGTCCTTGGCGATGGCTACCCATACAACCACCAGATGGATGAGCAGAACAAGACAATGGTATACTCGCACAAGGGACTACTCTTTGTGCTCAACTGGCACCCAACAGCATCTATCCCCGACTATACGCTCAACGTGCCATGGCCAGGTAAGTACACAGTGCTCTTCTCATCAGACGAGAAGCGCTTTGGTGGTCACGACCGTGCTGATGTAGCAAGTGAGCACTTCACAACGACACACGAGGCGGAGGATGGCACCGTGTACCATACCATTAATATATATAATACCTCGCGCACAGGCATAGTGCTTAAGTGGGAGGAGTAGGGGAGTTAACCTATAGCTGACGATGAAGCAGCAGAATAAAAATAAGAATAGCACAGTCTTGGCGATCCTTCTCGCTGCAGTGCTCACTGCAGCGGGAGGTGTCGTGGGCATTGGTATCTCCATGTGTCTTGATGAGGAGCAAACGCCGAAACCTGAGGTTGTGGAAGTTGAAGAGGACGAATATGTCGAGGAGGAACCACACTTCGACTACGGTCCATGGAACGACCTCAATGACTACTTCGACTACAACAATGTAGGCATGTTGGGGCGCGACCGCTATACGTTCCGCACCAGCGAGTTGTGCGTAAATGTGCACAACTGGCGTAGCCCCTTGCTGGCAAGTGGCGAGACAGAGGCCTATGTCTTCGCTACGCCCGAATTGGTTATACGTTCGGAGCATCCTGCAAATAGCAAGAGCTTTATAATAAATGGTTTATGCTATGGCGTTAAGGTGCGCGTACTGGAGGAGTGTGTAGATAATATCGCCAAAGTGGAATACCTCTCGGGCGATACGCGTCACCCCGTTGATGGCTCGTTGGTGGGCTATGTGAGTAGGGAGTATCTCACATCGCAGCGTGTCTTTGACATCATGAATCGCTATGTGCTACCCAATGAGGCGGCAGAGGAGCGCTTCAAGGTGAGTAAGTGGCGCTTGGCTGCGGCAGATGTGATATATGCGGTTGGCGCAACGCCCAATGGTCCCAATATCACTATCGACGTGGAGAAGGTTGTGGTGGTAGAGAGGGATAAGGAGAGCGTTGTGGTCTTTGGCCTCGAGAGGGAGGATAGCGACGTTAAACTCTTGGCGATTGTGGAGTTCTTCGCTGCCGATAACGAGTATCGTATCCTCGGCATCATCCCTGGCGAGAGCGTCGAAGATGTACGCTTCTATAGCACTGGCGACTATGGCGTTCGATATAGCACGGCAAAACTCAATGATAAGAAGTAATGAGTTATGAGAGAGGTGTTTAATAGAGTAGCGTTGGGTGTTGCACTGATTGTTGTGGCGTGTCTATTTTCGGCAAGTAAGCCCGTGGATGGCGACCCTGCAAAGGCGGAGTATATCGTGATATCGAAGGAGGATTTCACGCTCGACCTCTTCGATAGCGAGGATAGACTCATATGCTCGTTCGGCGTTGCCGTGGGCAAGAACTATGGCAATAAGCAGCGCGAGGGCGATATGAAGACTCCCGAGGGCGAGTTCTACATCGAGGAGATAGTGTCGGCAAAAACATGGGGGCACGACTTCAAGGATGGAAAGGGCTATATACCAAACTGTTATGGCAACTGGTTTATGCGCCTAAAGACCCCACCACATAGGGGTATCGGCATCCACGGAACGCATGCTCCAGAGTCTATCGGCACGCGTGCAACAGAGGGTTGCATACGTCTCGAGAATAGTGACCTTGATAGCCTCTACAAGATGGTGCGCGTTGGTATGCCCGTGCGCATTGAAAGCTCGGCGCTCGACCGTCGTGCCGATGGGGTAGAAGAGTAACTTTAGTGGCGCATAGTCACTCATAAGGGGTATTATGACCCTTAAAGAGATAAAATTATACCAAAGGTATAGTTGTTGATAAGAAAACTTGAAAACTTTTTTTGTTTTTCAAGTTTTCTTTTTTATATTTGCACCGTGAAAATGTGCTAATAGAATAGACTGTAAAGATGACTCAAAAGGAAAATATTATTCACCACGCATCGAAGATGTTCGTTGAGCAGGGCATAAAGGCTGTGCGCATGGATGATATTGCGCAGGAGTTGAGTGTCTCAAAACGAACACTTTACGAACTCTTTGAGGATAAGGAGGAACTTATATATCAAAGCCTGCGCCACTATTTCGAGACCGAGCGCGAGCGTCGCATCAGCCAGATAGCAGAGATCGACAACACGCTCGAGGTGATGGTGGTAAACTTGCGCGACATGATCGACTCGGCATCCATTGCTGGTCGCATACGTCGAAACATCAAGCGCTTCTATCATACGGTCTACAAGCGTTTGGAGGAGGATGTGCAGTCCAAGTCGAAGGATGACCTAAATCGTTGGGTGGAGGGTTGCATCGAGAGTGGCTACTTCGAGCGTAACGTACAGGTGCGATATGCCGTTGATGTGCTCCACCACTCTGTACACGGCATGCTTGTAAATACGCTCGACGAGGAGCGTCCATCAAACGAATTGGTCTCGATGATGTCCTACTCGCTCTTGGTCTTCATTCGTGGATTGTGTACCATAGAGGGACAGCGCATAATTGACGAGTGCACGTCGAAGTACTTTAACAACAACTAAAGCAGAAAATAAACAAAATAAAATCATATAACAATGAAGAAGTTTTTAATGACAATCTGTCTGTGCTTGGGCATTTCAGTAGTAGCCTCAGCGCAGCAAAAGTTGGAGCTTACGCTCGATGAGGCCATCGGTATAGCTCTCAGCGACAACCCCACCGTGCAGGTGGCAAACCTCGAGATTGAGCGCTACGACTATGTTCGCAAGCAGGCGCTCGCAACACTCTACCCCCAGGTAGATGCTTCGGCACAGTACTCTTTGGCGTTGCGTCGTCAGGAGATGGCCGAGGGTCTCTCGTTTGGTGGTAAGAACACATTTAACGTAGCAGGTACTGTGTCGTTGCCACTCTTCGTGCCTTCGGTATATCGCCAGCTCAAGATGACACGTACACAGATGGAGGTTGCGGTTGAGAGTGCACGCGCAACACGTATAGATATGATTGCTGCGGTACGTGCGTCGTATTACAACATCTTGCTTGCGGAGCAGTCGCTCACAGTGCTTGAGGAGGCAGCAACAACAACTGACCGCGTAGTAAAGAACACCGAGGAGCTCTATAAGAATGGTCTTGCTGCGGAGTATGACTACCTCACAGCACGTGTGCAGCGCTCGAACCTCGATCCACAGATTTTGCAGATTAAGAACGGTATCGACATCGCAAAGTTGCAGCTCAAGATGTACCTCTCAATCCCCGAGGAGGTGGAGATTGATGTAGTAGGCTCGCTCGACGATTTCAAGGAGATGGCGCTAATGGGTTCAGACTATGAGTTCGACTTGGAGAACAACACCACAATCAAGACCCTTGACCTCCAGCTCGAGTTGTTGGATCACCAGGAGAAACTTATCCAGACTACACGCATGCCCACAATCGCGGCATTTGGCCAGATCTCATACATCGGTCAGGAGCGCTCAGACCTTGGTGGCTTGCTTGGTGGCATGACAGGTGGTAGCACCTCTACAGCAGAGCAGTCTAAGTTCTGGTGGCAGTATCCTATCTCGCTCGGTGCACAGATTAACATTCCGCTATTTGCCGGTTTCAAGAAGACAAACCAGTTGCGTGAGGTGCGCAATCAGGCTGAGCAGCTCCGCATACAGCGCGATTACGCTGAGCAGGGTATTCGCCTTCAGGTGCAGCAGTCTGTAAACACACTCCTCACAGCACGCTCTATGATGCTTGCAAACGCTGAGACAGTGCTCCAGGCAGAGAAGGCATACGAGATCTCGCTCACACGCTATGAGGCAGGTGCAGGTACCATCCTCGAGCTTAACAGCGCACAGCTCTCACTCACACAGGCTCAGTTGAGCTATTCACAGTCAATTTATGACTATCTCGCTGCATATAACGACTACGAGAAGGCATTGGGTAAGGATGTCATTGAGTAGTAACCACGATAACATACTGAATAACAAATATAAAAGATAAAAGAGATATGAAGAAGAGTTTAATGTTTA
>JAEZPN010000026.1 GCA_023413645.1 Bacteroidota bacterium | reverse complement strand
TAAAACAAGGTTCTTTAGGTGGTTATAGCAGTGAGGTTCCACCTCTTCCCATTCCGAACAGAGAAGTTAAGCTCACTCACGCCGATGGTACTGCCTATTTAGGTGGGAGAGTAGGTAGCCGCCTCTTCAAGAGAAGATCGATTATTTCGGTCTTCTCTTTTTTATTTGCGCAGATTTCTGGCGCACCTTTCTTGAATGGCGATTTGGCTGTACGCATAGTACTATCCAAATCGCCATTCTTCGTTACGGCATACCATAAATTCTGCGTAAATAGATAAATTGAGAGACCGAAGATCTTCTTATGACGCTGTCCATTCCGTGAGTTGCTTGCCGAAGTAGTCGAAGATGGCTGTTTGCTCGTTGAGCATGACCTCCGAGGTGCCGTCATCGACATTGAACTCAACGTAGTCGTACTCCATAGCAATAATATATCTTCCTCTCTTATCTATAATACCCCACCTGTGGTTATCTCCCTGCACTATGGCGCGGTCTTCCATAAAGTCGCTCGCACTGCGGAACTTTGCCTCGATTACAACATTTCCCTTATCATCCTCATATCCAAACCTTTCTGGCGTGGAGAAGCGGCGTAGTCCTTCGCATATGGGGTAACGGTAAGTCGTGTTACCAGCACCGTAGGGTGCAAAATCCTCATGAAGCATATTGCCATCATATTCGTATGATAGTGAATATCTTGCAATAAGTTCGTTGAGTTTATCGAAGGCCTCTACATCATTCCCAAAACCATGTGTAGCGTAGTATGGACGTATGACATGCCAGCGATAGGCTCGGTCAACGATAATACTATTTGGATGTAGGTGGTTGATGCTTATATCGTAGCGCTGCAGTTCGCTACGCAGTGCATCAAGACCGTGAACAAGGCGCTCACGACTATGTGTATACAACGCCTCGCTAAGAAGAGTGCCCTCAGGTAGCGGCTCAACAATCATCGGACATAGGCGCATGTCGAATCCAACACATAGTATCTCATTATCAACAATATGCAGCTTTTGAACGTGACTACTATTAGCCGGCAGAACGCTATTTGCAAGCCTTATCATAGTCATTGATTTGGGTGTAATAGGCGCGTAGACCATAACCATTTTGCCGTCATGCTCTGCGCGGCACTCTGCGAAATATTTGGTGCGGGTGAGCGTCTCACGGTCACACTCCATACCCTTGCAGCTATGCAGACACTCCTCTGGGTGTAGCATAGCATTCTGAAACTGCATTATAGTACACTCTTCCATAGTTATAGGTATTGCACGTTGTTTACGCTCTCGGTGCCGATGTTAAGTATAGATAGCAACCCGCAAGGTGCGGTGTTGAAGGTGACACAACGATAAGGGCCACGGTGCTTAACGCTATCAAGGCATGTTATGAATGGTTCCAGCGTCTTGGGCATAACGCTCGACATCTCATAGAGTATAGCTCGGTTGCGGCGGTCGGTTGTGAACTTCTTGGCGTGAGGGAAGGATTCACTATAGCCGTCCTCGCTATCTGACGAGAGATGTATGTTGAATAACAATGTGTTACCATCCTCGGTGTGTGTCTGCTTGATGCGTGATGCAATGTCGAGTAGCGACACCTCATCAGCATCGTTGAAGTCGCCATCGGTGATATGAAATACGATGGGAGGAAAACTATAGCGGTTATCGAGGTTATGACACCATCTCTCGACAAGCGTATAGGCATATGCCAATGCCTCGTGCATCGGCGTAGAACCCGCGGCGCGAGGGTTTATCCATTCGTGTATTGTTATGGGAGCGTTTATGGTGTTACCATTGCCGTCGTGCTGTTCGACATAGATGGTCTGAGGCATGGGTGCCATCTCGACGAGTCTATCTACGGAGATAAAACCGTCGCTGTCGCCCGGAAGTAGCGACTCCACACCGCCCATGGAGTATCCCAGAACGGCGATGTCATAGTAGTTACGTACTTTGGTGCCACGCAGTGAGCGTAGCATAAGTTCGTCTATCATGGCATTGCATATGAACTTCACTATCTCAATCTTTGGGAGAGTGAGATTACCTATTGTTGCGGGCTGCAACATAGATACGGAGCAGTCTACGATAAATAGAATCGCTGTGCGCTCCTTATGTGTAACGGGTTGATCATACATGAGTGGTCTATTGTAGTGATTGGTAGATGTTTAGGTAGTTGTAAACCATCTTGTCTACCGTGAGTTCAGCATTGTATATATCGAGCGAGGCTTGACCTAAAGCGTTGCATTTCTCGCGATCCTCTAATATCTCTCGTATGCGTGTGGCGAAGGCCTCGGCGCTATTCTCCACGACGTAGCCGTTTATGCCGTTGCGTACAATCTCGCTTATGCCACCCACATCGGATGCCACGACGGGCCTACTGAGGCTCATGGCCTCGATGATAACCATGGGGAGACCCTCATAGTTGGTGGGGAGCATGAAGAGGTCAGCCTTGGAGCAGTATGCGCCTGCATTCAGGATGTTACCGAGGAAGTGGCAGTTGGCGGGGAGCTCTCCAAACTCGGTCACCTCATGCTGGTTGCCTATCCACACAAAGCCATATTCGGGCATAAGACGTGCTATCTCGACAAAGAGCGCGGGGTTCTTCTGCGGATTAATTCGCGCTATGGTTAACACAACCTTGGAGTACTTATTAAACACTTCAAAGTTGGTGATGTTCTCCGCATTAGGCGTAGTAAGACCATTGTAAATGGTTGATATATTTCGTGTTATGCGCTCGGCAACCATATTCTGGCTGTCGTAGTTGCTTACGCCGACAATGGCCATGGCATATCGCTGGAGGACTCTCTCCACGGGTAGGAACTTACGGAAGGCGAGGCGTATAGAGTCGAAACCATGTACGGTGTAGACAACTCTTTTCGAGGGAAAGACTATGCGGCCGAGTGCGCCAGCCTTCGATGAGTGCAGGTGTACGACATTGGGGCGGTGCTTGCGGTAGATGCGGCGTAGAGCAATCGCAGCGAGTAGGTCGCTCTTTAGCGATAGCGATTTTTGGAGGTGGGGGCAGTCGATGCGTTTAACGCGGCTATCTACAAGTTCCCACATCTTACCGTCACCCTCACCCGCAACAAGCATAATATCGTGCTCATGGCATAGTGCATTTGCGAGCTGCACGACAACACTCTGTGCACCTCCAAGTTCCGAACGTGTTATTACCAACATTATCTTCATATCTCAACAAATTAGAATACGTGCTGCATGGTTAGCAGTGGTAAGGGTTGGTAGTAGATGTCGAGTCCGGTGTTGCAGTAGCAGTTGTATAGCGTCCACAATATATGTATGCCAAAGACAAAGGGCATGGCATATATGAATATGCGTATCGCGGAGTTGCGGTGCTCCTGATAGATGTTTAGTAGTAGGAAGTATAGCAACACCAAGGCGATGTAGACATAGCGTTGGCCCACAACGGAGAAGGATATCAGCGCATAGCTGATAATGATGAAAAAGAGTAGATAGTGGTATATCTTCTCGGTGTATGGCGAGGCAAGAAACCTCTCGCGGTTGCGCCTGATGTATATGAGTAGTGCTGCGACGAATAGCGCACCAATCTGATTATTGACCCTCACAAGGTGCGTCGTGAGCGACTCGTTGAAGTGCTCCTCGGTATCCTCCTCGCCATAGTTGTTCACACGGTCTGCGATGGACTCGTTGTCGATGTTACCTACGGTTGCCTCAATGATGCTCTCGTATGAGGATGTATTAAGGAATATGGAACCTATGCAGACGACAACCGCCGTGTAGTGCATAACGCCGTTAGGAATCTTAATGAGCCATATCACGATTGTTGCAACGACAACAATTATATAACCGAAGTGGATAAGTGGCGTAAGGAGAAGTCCTAATATCCATATCCTCTTATTGTCTATGAGCAGGCTAATGGTCGAATAGATGAATAGCGGGAAGGCGCTAAAGTTACGGATGCCGCCCATGATAGGTATGTTGGACTCCATAACAAGGAATAGCAGTAGTATGGCGATGGGTAGGGTATACTCCATGTGCTTGTCCTCGAGGAAGCGCTTCACGACAAGCATATAGAAGAAACCGCCGAAAAGACCCACAATCATCATCAATATGTGCGGGTTGTCGGTAAAGAGCTTTGTGGTGCTAAAGAGCAAATCCTCGTATATATCCTTCTCCTCTCCCGCGCGGAAATTGTCGTATATATCTCCATACTCCTGGACCGCATAGTCGTTGAACGCCTCGTACTTACGGTAGCTATCTGCGCGCATATCCTCGAAGGTATGGCAGTAACCGAAGAGAGCGAAGAAGAGCACAAATACTATCTGTGCCGTTCGTTTACGCAGGTCGAAACAAGAGTAAAGAAAGGTCAAGAAGGGCGATAGTATGAAGAATATGAGGTGCATCTATCTGGGGTAAAATAGCACGTTGGGCGTGGAGTTAGTCTCGTCTAAAGAGGTCGCGCGTGTAGAGCTTAGACTCGATGTCGCTAAGGTCGGCATGGTAACGGTTACTAATCACCACGTCGCTCTCGGCCTTGAAACGCGCAAGGTCGTTTACTACCTCCGAGCCAAAGAACATGGCGCCATCCTCCAACGTGGGCTCGTAGATGATGACGTTGGCGCCCTTGGCCTTGATGCGCTTCATGACACCCTGTATGGAGCTCTGGCGGAAGTTGTCGGAGTTGGACTTCATCGTGAGGCGATAGACACCCACGGTCACCTTGCGCTCCTTTGCTGCATCCCACATGCTCGAACCTGTGTAGTAGCCCGCTTTACGGAGTACCTGGTCAGCGATATAGTCCTTGCGGGTGCGGTTGCTCTCGACAATAGCCGTCATCATATTCTGGGGCACGTCGCCATAGTTCGCCAGTAGCTGCTTCGTATCCTTCGGCAGGCAGTAGCCACCATAGCCAAACGAGGGATTGTTGTAGTGTGTGCCGATGCGGGGATCGAGGCCCACACCATTGATTATAGCCTCCGAGTCGAGGCCCTTCATCTCGGCATATGTGTCGAGCTCGTTGAAGTAGCTCACGCGCAGTGCGAGGTAGGTGTTGGCAAAGAGCTTAACAGCCTCTGCCTCCTTGATGCCCATATATAGCACGGGGATATCCTCGCTTAGCGCACCCTCCTTAAGCAACTCGGCAAAGATCTCTGCCTCGCGCTCGAGGTGCTCTATGTCGGCAATTTTGCGTATCGCCTCGTTCTCCGCCTCGAAAGCGTCACCCTCGATGGTGCGGGGTATGCCCACAATGATACGCGAGGGGTGGAGGTTATCCTCCAACGCACGACTCTCGCGCAAGAACTCGGGCGAGAAGAGTAGGTTAAGACGCTCCACGCCACGTGCCGCATACTTTGCATAGAGGCTACGCGAGTAGCCCACGGGCACGGTAGACTTTATTACCATCGTAGCGGCAGGGTTTACGCTGAGTACCCTCTCTACGACATCCTCGATGTTGTGGGTGTCGAAGTGGTTGAGTGCGGGGTCGTAGTTCGTAGGCACGGCAATAACCACGAAGCGGGCATCGCGATATGCCTCCTCATCATTGAGCGTAGCACGCAGCGAGAGACTCTTCGAGCGCATATACTCCTCGATGTAGTCATCCTGAATGGGTGAGAGACCACGATTTATCATCTCGACTCTCTCCTTGAGGATGTCCACGGCAACAATATCGTTGTGTTGTGCGAGTAGCGTAGCGATGCTTAGGCCTACGTAACCTGTTCCAGCAACGGCAATCTTCATATTCTGTGCGGTGTTATAGTCTAAAACTTCTTGCCAAAAACTATTGAGCAGAAGGTGTAAAAGAGTATCTTACAGTCGAACCACCACGACCTGTGGCCGAGGTAGTAGAGGTCGTACTCCAAGCGGCGGAGCATCTTCTCCATGGTGTCGGTGTAGCCGTTGTATAGCGTGGCATAGCTCGTCACACCTGGGCGTATCTGGTAGAGGCACTCATAGCGCTTGTCATACTCCATGATCATGTCTATGTAGAACTTGCGCTCGGGGCGTGGGCCTACAAATGCCATGTCGCCAATAAATACATTCCACAACTGCGGTAGCTCGTCGAGGTGGTGCGAGCGTATGAAGCGTCCTACGCGTGTTAGGCGCGGGTCGTTCACTCCTCCGCTATGGCTGAGCTGTGGCCCAAATCTCTCTGCATCGAGGCGCATGGAGCGGAACTTGTAGATGTCGAAGGTGCGACCCATGCGTCCCACTCTCTTTTGCTTAAATATCGCAGGGCCTCCATCCTCGCATCTCACCATGGCGTAGGTGACAAGGAAGAGTGGCGCGAAGAGTATCATCGCCATGCCCGAGAATAGTATGTCAAAGAAGCGCTTAATCTTGCGTGCAAAGCCATTCATGCCATCAACGATATAGTTGCCCTTAGGTAGAAACCTGCTGACAGCCGTGCATACCCATCTATGCTCCTTGCATCTGCTTGCCTCTTTTATGCTATTAGCCCAACGGGCATACTCTGCGTTGTCGAAGGGCGTGGTGGTGTTGATGTATATGTAGTCGTCGCTATCGACAACCGCATAGTTCGTGCTACACACCCTGCGTAGTGCGCTCCTACCTACCATTATGCTCGCCATATCCAACTCTGTGGAGTATCGGCCTATGGTGTATATATTGGCATCCTCTATCATTTGCCATAGAGTAAATGCCGATTTACCATATGCAATCCACGTGTCGCTATCGTGGTGGTAGTGACAGTGGATCTCGTGGCCCGTGTTGTTAGCCTCCTTTTTGTTAATCGCAAGGCAGTCCATAAATAGACTCTTCTCCGTCTATCTCTTATGGGTTGCGGCGAGGTAAGAGATATGCAGAGCTTTGTTCGTGTAATCAAAATTTGTGTAGCGTGCAAAACGAACTCCAAATTTTGATGCCTTGCAGCACAAAGATAGGAAAAAGTTTTGTCGGGACAAAACAATTTCATTGTTTTAGGTGCTATTTCATGCCTCTTCTCAGCACTATTTTGGAATTGGAGTCGGCTCTTGCACTGTGGCCGCTAAACCCTGTTATGTGGCCACCATTACCAATACCGTGCCGAATGTGGGAGTGAAGCATATAAAAAAGGAGGAAGAGCAGACCACGTTTGAACTACTCTTCCTGTTCCTAATTAGTTGAATATTTTGCTATATTATGCGTCGCGATTGGCTCTCGGCAGTTAGGCGCATAGCCTGAAAGTCGATGCCTGAAATCACCGCTAAACCGGGCTGCTTACCAATCTCGATAGAGCCCTTGCGGTCGGCGATGCCGAGGGCCTTGGCGCCATTTAGTGTGGCATATGTGAGGAGTTCTGCGAGGGGGATTTCTCCCAAAAGGCGCATGTTCTCAACCATAGAGAGGTGGCGTGCCGAGGCTAAAGAGTCGGTGCCAATGGCCACCTTCGCACCCATCTCGCGGAATAGAGCCACGGGGGGCTTAGTGTCGGAGATATAACGATTTGACTCGGGGCACAACACCCACGTTGGGGCAGTAGTGAAGTGTGCGTCGAGCATCGCAATATCCTCGCGTGCAGCCTTGCAACCATGCACTAAGAGCGTTGCACGATCTGTGGGTACGCTCGCTGCAATACGCCTTGCGGGTGATTCATATTTCAGGAAGTCGCACTCCCAACCCATGCGTGTATACCACTCCCAGAGTGACCCTTTTTTGTTATATAGTGCGCTCTCATCCTCCGACTCTAAGAGGTGTACCGATAGCGACTCGTTGCCACTTTGGGCAATGTCGCGGAAGATGCCATCTTGAAGCGAATATGTGGAGTGTGTGGTGATATCAGCATTGTGATATTTTGCAGCCATAGCACGCTGTGCATCACACGATTGCGCCATTAGTCCAAAGACCTCGAAAAGCGTGTGGTACTCAATATTAGAACCCTCCTTGATGGGCATGATAAGGTCGTCGTTGGCGATATCCATAACCGCCTCCACGCCCTCGTGCCACATCTCGCTATCGGCAACCGAGGCGGCATGTAGTCGCTCCTCGACGGTGTAGTTGCCCCTCACTTGACCAATTGCGCGTGCGAAGCCTGCAAAGCCCGTATGTTCGGCAATGGCGCCGCGCAGGTAGGCGAGTTCGAGGTGACTGTGTGCGTTGACCATGCCTGGAATAAGGATTCCGGGGTAGAACTCGACGCTCGCGATGTTGTCTATGTTGTCGTGGCGCGAGATGTTGGTGATGGTGCCGTAGTCGTCAACTTCGACAACAACGCCCCTCTCCAGCGCACCATTAATGAGTGCGTAGTGCGATGCTATCCTCCTCATTGTCAGTGTTTATTGGGTCGCTTGTGTGTAGTGTGTCTGCCGTGAAGCCCATCATAGTCTCGTAGTTAAAGAGGCGTATGTTGAGTTGGTCGTGGTAGAGGCTATCGACCGATATATCTGTTGGGAGTATGCGTACCACCTTGAAGTTTCTAATTTTGATGTCGGGAAGCTTAGACTCCTCATTCGTTGGGTGGTAGTACATGTCGATAAATATCTCGGTGTGCGTAGAGTCGATAGAGAGCTTACGGGTGTACGAAGCATCGCGGTAGCGACTAAGCATCATTGAGTGGCGCATTGTCTCGAGTGTGTCGCCCTTCATGGCGTAGACCATAACGCGTGAGTTGCGGTTCTCGTCCAGCGTGTCGATGTAGTAGTCGAACGTGATGGTGTAGTCGCCTGTGGTTAGGTCGCCAATCTTTATGCGCAGGTCGTTAGTGTCGCGTAGACGCTTAACGCGTATGAGCGAATCCTCGTATACGGTGCGCGTATATTTGCGGCGGGCAACGTTGTCGATGGTGTCGAGCACCACAATCTTGCGACCCTCGAGCTTTGCTTCGCGCTCGAGTTGCTCGCTCACCCTAATCATAAGGTCACTCAAAAGGGCACTCTTACGCTCTGAGAATGTCTTGAGCGTATACTGCATATCCTCGACAGTATATCCATAGCGCTCGAAGATTGGCTCGTAGAGGTATAGTGAGTCCTCGTTGATGCCGCACTCGCCAATATAGGCATTGGCAAGGTAGGCGTCATGGAAGATCTTGATAAGGTCCTCATCTGGAATCTCGCGCTGGCTCTGGCAGCCTACACCCGAGAGTAGTGTGACTACTGCGCATAGTAGCAGTATGGTGCGTCTCTTAAAATTCATATATCTATAATCTCTTCTTCGCTGTTATGCCCTCTTACGCAGTTTTGTGCGCACGGTGAGGGTAGATATGATAAAGCCAATGGCTATCATTATGGCGTTAACCACGAGTGTATCCCATAGGTTGATGTCGACGGGGTAGCTCTCCATAATCATATTGCCCGGAATCTGAATCCAACCATAGTGCTGCTGACCAAGGGCGAAACCCAAGCCCAGGAGCGTGCCGATGAGGCACCCCGTGATTGTAAGTAGCATGCCCTCGCCCACGAAGATACGCTGCACAAGGCCCCTCATAGCACCCATGGCACGGAGTGTGGCGATGTCGCGGCTCTTCTCCGTAATAAGCATGAGCACGGTGCCCACAATCGAGAAGGCAGCAACCGTGGCGATGAGTATGCCGATAAGCATTATGGCAAACTTCTCGATGCGTAGGATAGCATTTGTTGCGGCATTCTTGTCGTCGCGCGTGAGCACCTCGAAGTCGCTGCCCACGACACCCTGCAAAGCGTACTTAACGCTTTCGGCATCAGCGCCCTTAGTACACTTTATAGCCACGCATGATAGTCTATCCTCGTAGTTTAGGAGACTCTGCACGCGGCTAAGCTCGCCGAGGGCTAATGTGGCATCGTTCTCGGTGTTTGTGATAACCTCGCCGCCAAAGTGTGAGGTGTGATGCGAGATGCCACTTGTGGGTAGTAGTGTGGAGATCTGCTTGCGGTTTAGGGCATACAGCTCGATGGTGGTGCCCATGCTATATATCGCTAGTTCGTTTGCCACCATGCCACTAAGTATCACATCGCCAGCCTTTAGACGATTCATGTCACCGAGGATGAGGTGGTCGTCGATGGGTATAACGTCGCAGTAGGTGCTATCTATGCCACGTAGCGACACCGTGACGCGGTGACCATTCGACGAAGCCATGACGCTCTGCTCCAGGTAGCATGTTGTGGCTGCGACACCCTTCGTAGAGCGTATACGCTCGAAGTCTATAGCCTCGCTATCGAAGGTGGTGCCTCGCTGTGGCACAATCTCAATGTCGGCATCTACGGCGCGGTTATGCTCCGCTATGGTGCTTGTAAGTCCGTCGAACATAGCCATAAGGATAATCATCGCGGCAGTGGGTATAGCCACTGCAAAGAGACTAACCAGCGCGATGATGTTTATCACCGAGTGTGACTTCGGTGAAAACATATAGCGACGTGCAAACTTAAACCACACCATACGATAGTCTCTCTACTACTTGTTGAGCAAGTTGTCGATGTTCTCGATATACTCGAGTGAGTCGTCGATGAACCACTCCAACTCGGGGACTACCTTGAGCTGGTTACGGATGCGTGCACCGAGGATCTTGCGTATGAGCCAGCTCTGCTCGTTGATGGCCTCGAGGATGGCGTTGCTGCGCTCGAAGGGGAATACGCTTACGTAGATCTTTGCGTATGCCAAGTCGGGTGATACACGTACCATGGTGATAGTAACGAGTGAACCACGTGTGGCATCTGCCATCTCCTTCTGTACGATCTCCGCGATGTCGCGCTGCAAGAGGCGAGCAATCTTTTGCTGTCTTGTAGAATCCATTTTTCTTATGTTTTATTCGTTATTATATGCTTTGTTGTTAGCGTCGTGCTGGTGTTGATGAGGCAGGCTTACCGCCTGTTGAACCGGTGTTGGAACCCGAACTACCATAGTTGGATTGTGCGGCCGAGAAGTTGAAGGTCTTCATGCGAGGCTCCTTCTTGGGACGTACCACATACCACGCATCGAAACCGCGCTTATTGAAGCGCCAGCCGATGGTAAACATCGCACTGATATTATCTACGGGCGAGCGTAGTGGCGTGTAGTAGAAGGGGTTTTCGCGGCCATCGGTAGTGTTTGAGTAGTACTTGTTTCGGTTCTTCATAAGGTCGGAGTAACCGAAGTTGTACTTAGCCTTGATGCCCACCTCGACCTGACCAAATAGGAGTGCAAAGCCGGCACCTCCCGACAGACCATAGCCGAAGCGGTTGTCGCGTGGCACCTTCCACTCGTACTTACCCGCGGGGAAGCGGTCGTTCTCGTAGCTATAGTTCGATGAGATGTTGAACGAGAGCACAAATGCTGCCTCGATAAATATACGCATGCGGTTTTTCGCTACGTAGACGTGTGGCTGCCACACGATGGGCAGCATGAGTGAGTTCACGTTGCGGGTGTAGTACTGATAGTGGCGTATCTCCACCTCATCCTTCATCTCCGAGGTGTAGGCATAGCCATAGTTGAAGCCTCGCTCCATATACTCAAGGTCGACACCTACGCAGCCCACAAAGCGGGGTTTGTCGCTGTAGTAGCGCCACGATACACCATAGGTATCTGTCCACCACATCCACTTAGTCTGCTCGGCAGGGTAGAAGCGTGCGGTGCTAACACCTGTGCCTCCGGTGAGTGTTAGGGTATGTTGTGCTGAGGCGTGCTCGCTGCCCACGAGGACAAAGAGCACAGCCATAATCAGCGTTATAATTCTTTTGTTGCGTTTCATCGCGTAGTAGGTTTCGTTCGTTACTATTATCTGCGGAGGCCTCCCATGCCGCCCATATTGCCGGTGTTGGTGCTTGAGTTAAGACCTCCCGAGTTGCGGCTACCGGTGCCACCTCCCATGCCACCCATACCGCCGAAGCCACCGAAGCCCATGTTGCCAGAGTTCTGGTTCTGCTTGTTGGCCTCATCCTTGCGCTTCTTAGCCTCATCCTCGGCGAGCTTCTTGAGGCGCTCATCCTCGCGGTCATTGAGCATCTTGATTACCGACTCCATGGTTACGGGTGCGAAGAGCTTATCCATGTCGACGTCGATGTCGAACTCCCAATTAGCCTTGGTAGTGATGGTCTCAACGCCCTCCTCGTTCTTATAGATCTCGGTGCGCTCGGGTTGGCGCATGAGCACCATGTCGCCAGAGTCCCACTTGCCGTTGGCGTTCATATCCTCCACAACGCGAAGCATGATATCGCCCGCAGTGATATACTCGAAGGTGTAGTCGCCTGATGTGACATTTGCCAACTCCTTCTGCACCTTGCCCTGAGCGTTTGTGATCTGCAAGATGTACTTAGCGCGGGGGTGTGTGCTGCGCACCTTGACCCTCAATATAGCGAAGTTCTCGGGGTTAGATGCTGTGAAACTGCACTTTATGGTGTCGTTGCTCTCGCGTGCGATGTTCTCGAACATGCCTGCGGGGAGCATCAACTCATACTTCGCCTTGGGCTGCCAGTTGGCGCGCAACTGGAACTTACGACGGTTGACAGAGTCGCGTATAATCTCGAACTGGGCGGGTTGAGGCTCGGTGATATGCTCCGTGGTCATGGTGAATGATATCGCCGCGGTGTCGAACTTGGTGAGGGGGTAGTCGAAGTCGAAGTTTACGTGCTTATCCTTGTTCACTTCTCCCGACGTGGGGATGTTGATTTTGAAGGGGTTCTCCTTCTCGGGCTCTACCCACTCCTCGCCATTCTTTGTAGCTCGCTCCCTCTCCTTCTCGAGTTTTTCACGCTCCTGTCGCTCCTCCTTGCTCTCGGTGTATACCCATGCGAGGCGTAGCTTATCCTCCGACTCCACGAGGTTGTTGATAGAGTCGTGCTTGAAGTAGGTGATTCTACCCTTGATGGTATCGGGGAGCTCCTCTGCGGGGATGTCGAACCACAAAGCCACGGTGTCGCGTGTGATGTTCTGAGGGTCGTAGATAACCTTATCCGAGGGTATAGAGTCGAATTCCAACTTTGTCACCTCGGGGTACTCCGAACCGAAGTAGAGCATCGCCTTGTGGCGGTTAACACGCTCGTGGTTGCTCATCACCTGTCGCGTAAAGCGTCGGTCCATGAACATACGGAAGTAGAGCTGTGGCTCTGCCGAGGGGTAGTGGCGCAATGAGTCGTACCATATGCAGAAACCGGGCATGTTCATAGGGTTGTAGACGCTATCGAGGATGCCTATGCGGTCTACCGAGGGCTCATACTCCATGTTGCCGTTTGTATCCTCGAAGGCGTAGATGCGGTAGTCCACGGGCTTGAGGTTCTGAGCGATGAAGATGCCGTTCTTCTCGGCGCGAGAGATAACCTGGGGTTTATACTTAAACATCGTCGAGTCCCACTCGCTGGGGCGCTCCACGCTATCGGCGATGAAGAAGTAGATGAACGACTTGCTCACAGAGTCCGCCTTCATGGCATCTGCCGTATAGCCCGACATATACATCGAGTCGACCTCTGGACCTGTCGAAAATACATAGCGCATGGCGTGCAAGGGGTTCGACTCGTTGTTATCCTGAATCGAAGAGCCAAAGTTGATGGCGTAGGTGGTGTTGGGGCGTAGCGTATCCTTAATCGTTACGACGATGCCACGACCACGGCGCACCACCGAAGGTTTCTTCTTCATCGCAGGCGATGTGAAAAGCTCCTTCTGCTGGTCCTTAATCTGCACATACTCGTCAAACTCGACATATATCTTTGGCGGATGTAGCGTATCGACATTTGTGGTGAAGTTGTCGGGGTCCATGAATACGATGACGGGAGGTATCGTATCCTTGGGACCACCCGTGGGTACCATTGTTGAGGCACACTTCGTAAGTAGCAGTGCGCCAAACATCAGTGCAAAGACGAATACCGCTGCTGAAGCAACACGTCCTATTGTATGGTCTATTCTTCTCATTCTATTCTCTCAGTCTCTACTAATTAGTTCGCAGGTTCCTCCTCCTCTTCCTCCTCGGTGGGCACAAGGGGCTCACGTGGCTCATCGGGGAATGGGTTTGTTACATCCCAACCATTTGCCGTACCTGTCTTACGCCATGCGTAGAGGTGGAGGTGTGCTAATGTCTCGGGAAGGTTCATGGGTGTCTCGTAGAAGCGTGTGGCATAGATGCGGTTGGTCTTATCCACCACCACAAGGAAGGTGTAGTGAGACCACAACTCGAACGTAAGCTGATACTCCGCCTCGATGTCGTACGTGGCGATAACATCGGGCTCAGTGAGCACCTCGCCAGGTTTATTGCTGTTTGTGATGCGCCTATCGAGCGCATCCTCCCATGTGTTGACCTGCCATTTCGAACCCTTTGGAACATAGAAGGCGTAGCCCTCGATGTCAGACGTAGTCCTCATCACGGGGTCGCTCTCGACGTTCTGTGAGCATAGCTCAATGCGCAGACGTGTGCCCTGCTTCTCATCCTTGAAGCAACCAACGCATGCCACCAAAGCTACTAATACAACTAATATTTTTGTTATCTGCTTCATAATCACTGGTTTATACTATTGTCTAACGCCTCGAGCATCGCTGCGGTAGTTATGCCGAGTGCGGGGTGCGCGAAGTTGGGCACCACCTCTGCCACGGGGCGTAGCGCATAGCCGCGCTCAGCGAGAAAGTGGTAGGGTATGGTAAGCCTCTCATCTGCAAACGTATCGCTGCCATAGAAAATTATGTCTATGTCGATGGGACGCGAAGCGTAGGCCTCACCCTTTGCGCTCTTTATACGCATCTCCTCATCTCTATCTCTTCCCAACAACGCTTCGATAAGGTTTATGCGGCGCAACACCTCGTAGGCATCGCACTCCACCATTACAACCACGGCGCGGTTAACAAACTCCCTGTCTGCCGTAAAACCGTATGCCTCGCTGCGATACTCCTGCGATTGGCGTACCACCTTACCCACGCTATTTGCGATGATGGTGATGGCGCGCTCGACGATTGTCGCAGCATCCACGGCATTCGAGCCGAGTAGTAGCGTAACCTCCGTAGCCATTGTTAGAGCCTATTTATCTGCTTCGACACCGCAAGTGCGAAGTGTGTGAATACTATGCGTGGCGAGCCATTCTGCTGTATCTGCAACATGGCGCGCTCAATCTCCTCGACCAAAATCTCGATGTTCTGGTTGCCGATGTAGGGGGCAAAGTTGCGGCAGAACTTAAGCTCCTCACCCCAGAGGTAGCTTATAGAGCCGAGGCCGGCGTGTATCATATACGCCTCGCGGAGTAAGCGCACGCTATGCAAGAAGAACTGGCGCTGGCCCTCGCGCGTGAGTGCCGAGATGTCGTCTGCCCACTCGAAGAGCTCGAGGTGCTTGTCGTTATACGCCAAGCGCATAAGGCGCGTAAAGAGTTCGAATGATTGTGTGCGTGCCTCATCCGTAGCGCCATTTATCAACTCGCGGAGCTCCAAAACGGAGCCTCCCGCAAGGCGTGCCATGTTGAGCGCCTCATCCTCGCCCTTACCCGCAGCGCGTGCCACGTTCACAAGTGCTGGTATCTCAATGCGACCCACCGATACCTCCTGTGTGCGTGAGGTGATGGTGGCGAGCAACTGCTCGGGGCGCTCCGAGACAAGGATAAAGAGTGTCTTATCCCATGGCTCCTCAAGGATTTTGAGTATCTTGTTTGCCGCCTCCTGGTTCATCGCCTCGGGCAGCCACACGATCATCGCCTTATACTCCGATGAGTAGCTCTTAAACGACAATTTCTTAATTATCTCCTCCGACTCCTAGGCTGTGATAAGACCCTTCATCGTCTTACCCAAGTCGAGCTTTGCGTACCACTCGTCAGCCGAGAAGATACCATCCTTCTCGCTCCACGCCTCGCGCCATGTGTCGATGAACATATCGCTAATTACCGCCTCGCCACTCTTCTTCTCGCGCTTGTTAACGGGGAAGACAAAGTGTAGGTCGGGGTGTGCCAAGGCTGCAACCTGACGGCATGAGGGGCACTCGCCACACGAGTCGCCATCGTGGCGATTGGGGCAGAAGAGATACTGCACATATGCCAATGCGAGGGGTAGCGTGCCGTAACCTGCCAAGCCCGTGAAGAGCTGTGCGTGGCTTACGCGTCCCGCATCTATCTGTGCTACGAGGCGACGCTTAAGGTCGTCGTGTCCTATGATATCTGCAAATCTCATCGTATAAACTTTCCAATTATAGCCTTTGTAAGACCCTTAATATCTATCTTCTCGCGCCATACGGCATATGCTATAGCCGCAACAAAGAGAAGTGCGTTGAGTGCCGTGTGGAGCGAAGTGCTAAGACCAACAAAGGCGTACTCCGAGGCACAATATACCACAGCAGCCACGGCAAAATACTCGCCAATGCGCTTTAGGTCGTAGGGGATGGGGTAGTGCTTGCGACAGAGAATGTAGCTCCACACCACCATAACAGCCTCGGCGATAAGGCGCACCCATGCAGCACCGCGGTAGCCCATCGTTGGCACGAGTATGAAACTCAAACCCAGCGTCACGGCGAGACCCAAGAAGGTGATATATGCTGCATACTTCGTCTTCTCTTCGCGCTTATACCAGAACGAGAGGTTGAACCATATGCCCGCCAAAACATTCGAGGCAAGGACTACGGGGAGTATGTCGATGCCCTCGCGGAAGTCGCGACCCACGATAAGGGCAAACACATCGCGGAAGAGTACGATGCCGAGGAAGATGACCATCGAGGCCATAACGAAGTACTTCATCGTAGCGGCATTAGCCTCCTTGAAATCCTCCTTCTTGAAGCTCGAGAGGAAGAAGGGCTCGGCAGCCAAACGGTACATCTGCGTAAAGAGCGTCATGACAACGGCAATCTTAACGATAGCACCATAGATGCCGAGGTCGGCCATAGCACCATCACCTGGCGTGAGGTACTTAATCATCTGGCGGTCGAGAAACTCATTTGCCGTGCCCGCAATGCCACTAATAAGGAGAGGCAACGAGTAGACAAATATCTTGCGTAGCAAAGTACCATCTATGCGTGGCAGTGTGCGGTTTGTTGTGGGGAGTAGTGCGAGGAATGTGAGTAGGCTCGCTGCGAGGTTGGCAATAAGCACCCAACCAATGCCAAACGGAGTGTCATATAAACCCACAACGCCAAAGCCTATGGCCAGGCCGACGTTTAGCAATACGCTCATCGCCTTGAGTAGCACAAAGCGCATCGCCTTGCCCTGCTCTCTAAGTCGTGAGAAGGGGATGATGGACCACACGTCGACCATGACAATCGCCGCCACGATAACCACATACTCTGGGTGTGCGACATATGCCTCGCCCATGGCGTGCGATATTGGACTATTGAATAGCCATACTAAACCGAAGAATACCGCAGCCGCAAGCGATGTGATGCCCCATGTTGTGGCGAATACCCTGCGCTTGCCCGCCTCTATGTCGCCACCCTCCTCTTCGACCTTTGTGGTAAAGCGGAAGTAGCTCGACTCCATGCCCATCGACAATAGTACCAATGCGAAAGGAATAAGTGCGTATATATCAGTGATAACGCCATACTCGCCCTGCGTGAAGATGCGGGTGTAGTAGGGCGTAAGCAGATAGTTTAGGAATCTTACTACTATCGTGCTTATGCCATATATTGCGGTCTGTTTAGCTAACTTCTCTAACATTGTCTTTGCGTGCGCACGCGATATATGCGTGCGCATAATCGCACAAAGTTAGTATAAAATACTAAAACGACAAAAAAATAGCGCTTCAATGCTATTTTTTTGTCGTTTTATTCTGCTTATTTACTCCTAAGCTATTAGAACCTGTCGAGCGAGCGGCGGATGATTTGGCAGCACTCCTCGATTTCCGCCTCCGAGATTGTGAGTGGCGGAGAGATGCGGAATGCGGTGTCGCAATACAAGAACCAGTCGCTCATAATGCCCTCCTCTTTGAATATCTCCATAAGACGATAGAGGTACTCGGACTTGCCCAACTCCACAGCGAGCAAAAGTCCTGAACGACGAATTTCTATAACTTTGCTATGGTCTTGGAGTAGTGCCTCAAATTTAGCACCCTTTGCCTCTACACTCTCCACGACTTTGTTGTCAATGAGGTAGTTGAGTGCTGCAAGGCCTGCCGCACAGCATACGGGGTGACCACCAAAAGTTGTGATATGACCCAAACAAGGGTTATGCGTAAATGAGTATAAAATTTCTCTCTTTGACGCTACGCCGCCGAGGGGCATTCCGCCGCCAAAAGCCTTAGCCAAGCAGACAACATCGGGCTCAATATCGTACTTCGTTGAGGCGAACATCTCACCTGTGCGACCCATGCCCGTCTGTATCTCATCGAAGATAAGAAGCGCACCAACTTCGCTGCAGCGAGCGCGTAGCGCCTTTAGCCATTCAGGATTGGGAAGACGTACTCCAGCCTCGCCCTGCACCACCTCACACAGCACACCTGCAGTGCGTGATGTGATTCTATTTAAATCCTCAAATGAGTTGAAGTTTATGGCTCTTACATCGGGTAGCAGAGGTCGAAACTCGGCCTTCCACTCCTCGCCCTCGGGCGTTCCCATCATCGACATTGCGCCATGTGTAGAGCCGTGATA
>JAEZPN010000054.1 GCA_023413645.1 Bacteroidota bacterium | reverse complement strand
AGATAGTGATGTAAGATAAAGCTTATGCCCAAAGGGCTAACGCAAAAAAGTTAGAGAGAATAAATGAAGCAGGATGGTATTAAGAGAGCGTCAATAGATAAGCTCAAATCGCGTTTCGAGACGGCATACTACTCGGAGGATATGGTCATTACTCCTCTGGTCATGTTCCGCGAACTCGATGATATTACTGCACTCATTCAGGGTGTGTCGATTGGCGTAACGGTTAGTGGTACAGCAAAGATTAAGATCAATGGCAAGCTCCACGAGCTACGTCCAAATACGCTCTTTATCTTCAACGAAAACACTGTTGTAGAACAGGTTAAGGCCTCTATTCGCTCGTCGGGATATATGATTACGTACTCGCGTCAGTATCTCAACAGCATACACGTAGATACGCAGGACTTGATCTCTATCTACCATGGGTTCCTCGATGAACCATGCGTGCTCGTAGAACCCGAGGAGGCGGCATATATCCACGACATCTCGAAGCTCATGCGTTCGGTGCTCTGCGACTACGCCCCCACGGCTAACCGCGAGAAGATCATTAGCTCGCTCTTTGCTGCGATGTTCCACTTCGTAATGGGCATCTTGCAGCAGCATAGCCTCCCTGCTAATGGCACTGTGAGCAACCGTACCGACGAGTTGTTCAACAACTTCCTTGCTCTGCTTCGTGAGCACTGCTCAACGGAGCGCAGCGTTGAGTTCTACGCCTCGAAGATGGGCATCACGCCTAAGTACCTCTCGCTCATCTTGAAGAAGAAGAGTGGCCGCAACGCCTCGAAGCTTATCGACGAGGCTGTGGTCTATGAGGCAAAGCGCTTGTTGAAGTATTCGGGCTTGAGCATCCGCGAGATAGCCTTGAAGCTCAACTTCGCGTCGCAGTCCTTCTTCGGCAAGTACTTCAAGCAGCGCGTCGGTGTATCACCCTCACGCTATAAGATTTGGGATGGCCGCACCGAGGAGATTCTCGCCAACACCGACTTCGCCTCAACACTCGAGGAGTATAGCGATGTTATGGTTGATGACGAGTAGAAACATGCAATGACAAACAAACAATCAAACATAATTTTTAACCAATTTAATTTATGAAAAAACTATTTAAGACTCTTGCGCTCACTCTTGCGCTCGTGTTGCCTTTCGCAGCAATGGCTCAGGAGGAGACTGCAAAGACCACCATTAACGTTGGTGGCGACGCTGGCAGTCCTAACATTTCATGGACTGTAACAGCTGAGGAGGAGGGTGATGGCATCTTCGTTATCACTTTCGACGGTGCTATCGCTGAGGGCTACCATGGTTACCCCATGACAGACTTCTCTGCACCTATCTTCGGTTTTGACAACGCTGAGGTTGTAGGCGACGTAGTTGAGACACTTACTCCCGAGGAGCACGGTATCGACGAGCTCACTGGCGAGCCAGCATTCATTTACTACGACCAAGCTATCTACGTTCAGAAGATCGAGGCTAAGGCGGGTCAGAAGGTTGTAGGTTTCATCAACGCTACTATCTGCACTAACGAGGGCAACCAGTGTACTGCTAACATCTCTGACTTCACTATCGCTATGCCTGGTGAGGCTGTTATAGTTGCTGCAGAGGAGGATAGCGCTTCTTCATTGGATTGGGGTTCAATCATCACTGCTATCCTTTGGGGCTTTGCAGCGTTGTTGACACCTTGCGTATTCCCCATGGTTCCTATGACTGTATCGTTCTTCGTTAAGGGTTCACAGTCACCTGCACAGGGTCGTCTCCGCGCTTTGTTGTATGGCTTGTTCATCGTAGGTCTCTACGTATTGCCTATCGCCATCATCATGGGCTTGACAATCTTCGGCATCGACGTATCTGGTGACATCTTCAACTTCATCGGTACACACTGGATTCCCAACCTTATCTTCTTTGCTATCTTCATGGTATTTGCTGCATCATTCTTCGGTGCATTCGAGATTACCATGCCTTCTAAGCTCGTTAACAAGAGCGACGCAGGTGCAGATAAGGGTGGTATCGTAGGTATCTTCTTCATGGCTTTGACACTCGTACTCGTGTCATTCTCATGTACAGGTCCTATCGTAGGTAACGTTATCATCGAGGCTACAAGCGGCAGCACAAACTTCTGGATGCCTATCATCACAATGGCAGCCTTCGCTATCGCATTTGCGCTTCCATTTACACTCTTGGCATGGTTCCCCTCATTGCTCAAGAACCTTCCAAAGAGCGGTGGCTGGTTGAACTCTGTTAAGGTTGTCCTCGGTTTCATCGAGGTAGCCCTCGGTTTGAAGTTCTTGATGACTGCAGACCAGACTATGCACTGGGGCTTGCTCGACCGTGAGGTTTACCTCGCTATCTGGATCGTGACATTCTCACTCATGGGTCTCTACTTGCTCGGCAAGCTTCGCTTTGCTCACGACGATAAGGTTGAGAAGATCTCTGTATTCCGTCTCACATTGGCTATCGGTGTATTCTCATTCGTAGTGTACATGATTCCTGGTATGTTCGGTGCACCTCTCAACGCTATCTCTGGTTACATTCCTCCTATGAGCACTCAGGACTACCAGGTAAATGGTCGTGTTGAGAATGTTAACGCAGGCCGCAAGTATGCAGACTTCTTGCACTTGCCCCACCAGCTCGAGGGTTACTTCGACCTCGATGAGGCTAAGGCAGCTGCAGAGGCTGAGAACAAGCCTATCTTCGTTGACGTTACAGGTCACGCATGTAACAACTGCCGTGAGATGGAGACTATGGTATGGAGCAACGACCAGGTATTGCCTATGTTGCGTGAGGACTTCATCATCTGCGCACTCTATGTTGACGATATGACAAAGGTTGAGGGTGGCAAGCGTCTTGGCGCTATCAACTCTAAGCTCGCACAGGACAAGTGGGGCGTAAACGCACAGCCTGGTTATATCATCCTCACTCCCGAGGGTGAGCAGATTGCAGGTCCACGCGGTTACAACACCGATATCGAGGGCTTCGTTAACTTCCTCAACGAGGGTAAGAACGGCATGAAGAAGAAGTAGTAAGACTACTTTCATCAGATGCTACCCCTGACTTCGGTCGGGGGTAGTTTTTTTTGGGGGGGGGTGGTGAGGAGTTTAAGGAATTTAGAGAATTTAAGGAATTTAGAGAATTTAGAGAATTTAGAGAATTTAGAGAAATGCCTTAATCTCCTTAATCTCCTTAATCTCCTTAATCTCCTTAATCTCCCTAAACTCCTTAATTTCCTTATACGCTCCCTATTCCCCACAACCCAAATTTATCGTCAGAGTGGTGCTAATTTGCCGCCGATAAAGAGAAAGAGCGGATGGGACATACTGAAGTGTATTTCCCATTCGCTCTTTGGATTGAGGTGGCGAAGTAGCGCCACTATCACGATAAATTTATGTGCATTACTTCGTCAATGCCGTCTATCTTGGCGATTGACTCCATGGCTACTTGTAGCTCGCTAAGACTGTGCACGGAGAAGTCGATGGTGCATATTGCTATGCGGTCGATGTTCTCGGTGGCAAGAGATGCCATGGTGAGGTGGAGCTTATCTGTTATGCAGTCGATAAGGTCGCTCATAAGGTGGTAGCGGTCTATGCCCTTTATGCGTATGCGCACGGGATAGAGGAATGCGGGGTTCTCGTCGAAGTTTACACTGGTAATGGAGTCGCCATACTGCGAGGCCATGCGTATCGCTATGTGGCAGTCACGCTTATGTAGCGTTGTAGAGCCGTCGCTCTCGCGGAAGCCGATAACCTCGTCTCCGGGTAGGGGGTGACACTTCTCGCAACGTGTATATTCGAGGCGTGGCTGATTTGCGAAGTAGCCACGTAGGTAGCGCTTAGCGCGGTATGTAGATACATGACCCATCCACTCGGGTTCGGGCTTGGCATCCTCGCTTGTGCCTATCTCCACGCAATCGCCACGATGTAGGACTGTGCGGAGCGACTCGAGCTTGCCGTTGATACGAGCATAGACGGCCTGTGCGCCCACCTTGCTGTGTATCTCGAAGGCGAAGTCGAGGGCTGTAGCACCCTTGGGGAGGATTACGCCACGTCCCTTGGGAGTGAATACCATGATGTCGTCGTTGTAGAATGACGATGTCACGCCATCCATAAACTCCATGTCGTGGCTATCATCGGCAACATCCTGAAGCACATACTTAAACTTCTCGAGCCATGCTGTTACATTCTCCTCGGTGCACTCTGCGGCACATCCAAGGCGTGAGTTACGCACCATGCGCTCAGAGGAGATGTGTACCTCCTCCCATATACCCTGCTCGCTGAGGAGCTTTACATGGAAGCTCTGGTAGCCATTCTCCTTGGGTGCATCGATGTAGTTTGCCACGCTTCCGGGCTTCTCCTTGAAGTGGTCTGTGATGGCCGAGTATATGCGTAGGCTCATCGCCTTCTCGCTCACATCCGCGCACACGGGGTATATAATACGTATGTAGTGCTTGCCGTCGACATGCTTAAGGTCGCAACCCTTAGCCTGCATCTTACGCCAGATGCTGTAAGGCTTACGATAGCGTATCTCGGTGCGCACGTCGAGGTTGTGCTCCCTCATAATCTTGTCTATGAGGTCCGTAAAGCGTGTTAGGCGTGGTTTATCTGCCTCGCGCTCCGCCTCGAGCATGCTCTCCAGCACCGCAAAGTCGCGGGGACAGCGATAGCGGAACGACAGGTTCTCGAGTTCGGTCTTGATGTGGTATAGTCCAAGGCGGTTTGCTAGCGGTGCGTAGAAGTAGTCGGTCTCTCCGGCAATCTTCATCTGCTTATCGGGGCGCATGCTATCGAGCGTGCGCATGTTGTGCAGGCGGTCGGCGAGCTTGATAAGAAGGGCGCGGATGTCGTAGTGTACCGACTCCAATATCTGGCGATAGTTGTCTACCTGCTTTGAGTGCTCGTAGCTATCCTTCTTGCGCTTTGTCACTGTATCGACAAGGAATGCCACGTCGTCGCCAAAGCGTTCGCGTATATCATCGACGGTGTAGTCCGTATCCTCCACTACGTCGTGGAGAAATGCCGAGATGATGGGGTTATCGCCGAGTTCAAGCTCCTCGGCCACGATTGAGGCAACGGCTATGGGGTGAATGATATAGGGTTCGCCACTCTTGCGTCGTTGACTGCTATGTGCCTCTGCCGCGAGCTCGTATGCTCGACGAATACGTGACAACTCATCTGCCGTAGTGCGCTCTGCCATATAGCTGAACAAGCTCTCTACGCTGTCGCGAATCTGGGTAGTGTAAATATCGCTCATGAGTATTTGGGTTAAAATTATCGGTATGCAAAGGGGCATACGTAGAGACAAAGTTACGAAAAAATTTCTGTCGTTATCCTAAAAGTTTTCATTTTTTTGAATTTTATTTCTATCTTTGCGTTACATAAAACCGAAAAACAGACCTAAACATGAGACTATCTATTAAGAGCATCTTCACTTTTGCGGCTATTGCACTCTTCGCGGCGTGCACACCCGTAGACACCCCTACAACCCCTAACGAGCCCGAGAATCCTAACGAGCCTGAGAATCCCGTTGTCGAGAAGTTCACGTTGAATATCGAGGTTACGGACATCACCGCCTACGACGCCATGCTTTACATCAAACCCTCAAACGATGAGATGTCGTACGCATGTGTGTTTCTCTCGTTGGAGCAGTTACCCGTGTTCGAGGAGCAGCAGGATACAATGCTCGCTATCATCGAGCGCTTCGACCCTGTAGTTTTGCAGGGCGAGTATAGCGAGTCGTTGACACCCCTTATGCCTGGCACAGAGTATGTTGTGGTGGCATTTGGCATTGATGGCAATGTCCCCACGAGCGACCTCTTCGAGTATCGCTTCACCACTACAGCCGCCGAGGAGGGCAGCGTATATATCGAGAGTATCGAGATTTTGAAACTCTTCGACTGCAAGGATGTCATTGCGTTGGATAGCACCTGGGCGACTACGCTTGGTGAGTGCGAGTGCGTCGCTATTGTCGAGGCTAAGACCAACGTTCCCACCGATAAGCTCTACTTCTGGTGGTATGAGGGATGGATGTATGAGGAGTATAACGACGAGGTGTTCCTCGAGGATTTGCTCATGTACGACTACGCAAACAACCCAGAGGTTATGGATATGTACTACAGCTTGGATGACCAGGATTTATTCCTCTTTGCGGGCGTTGCCGAGGATGAGCAGGGCAACCTTAGCAATATATTCTATGGCGAGCCATTCAAGTTGTCAAAGGATATGTGCGACCCCGCCGAGGAGTTCTTCACTTTGGTAAGTCGTGCCTCGACAACCACAATGCTCTTTAAGCGATAGTTTATAGGTTCACTTATATATGGATACCGACCCGCATAAGTCGGTATCTTTTTTAGTATCCATCGAGATAATTCATCTTGCGAAGTCACAATAATTTACATATCTTTGCATGATATAAAATTTGATAGACTACCACTATGATATACTTCAATTCGGATTATACTGCGGGGGCACATCCTAAGGTGTTGGAGAGACTTGTCGAGACAAACCTCGAGCACACCGTAGGCTATGGTCTCGACCAATATACAACACATGCTAAGACGTTGATACGCCAGGAGATAGGGTGCGAAGATGCCGAGGTTATGTTCCTCGTGGGTGGCACGCAGACAAATGCCACAGCCATAGATGGCATCCTCGCGCGACATGAGGGCGTATTGGCTGCCGAGAGTGGCCATATCGCAGTGCATGAGTCGGGAGCAATAGAGGCTTCGGGGCACAAGGTACTCACACTACCCCACTACGACGGCAAGGTGCGGACGGAGGATGTAGAGCGCTTTATCACGGAGTTTTATGCCGATGAGACATATCCCCACATGGTAGCACCAGGCATGCTCTACATATCGCAACCCACGGAGTATGGCACGGTATACACGCTCAACGAGTTAGAGGCGCTTAGTGCCGTGTGTCACAAGCACAACATACCCCTATATATAGATGGTGCGCGCATGGGTTATGCCCTTGCGGCTGAGGGTGCAGACTTCACACTCAAGGATATAGCGCGCCTTGCGGATGTATTCTACATCGGAGGCACGAAACTCGGAACGCTCTTTGGCGAGGCACTCGTTGTCACCAACCGTGCGCTTCTTAAAAATCTCTTCCCGCTGGTTAAGCAACATGGAGCACTGCTTGCTAAGGGCAGATTGTTGGGTGTGCAGTTCGCTGCGATGTTCACCGATAACCTCTACTACGCCATTGGTCGCCATGCCGTGGAGCAGGCACTACGCATACGCGAGGCCTTTCGTGCAAAGGGCTACGAGGTGGTCATCGAGTCACCAACCAACCAGCAGTTCTTCCGCCTACCCAACGAGGTTATCGACCGCCTGCGCAATGAGGCATCGTTCGACTATTGGGGAGCACGTGGCGAGACACACTCCATCGTGCGCTTCGTGACAAGTTGGTCAACTACCGCAGAGGATGTAGATAGGCTTATTACACTACTGTAACAAATTGAAATACATTAAAATAATAAAAAACTAAAACCATGAAAAAACTCTTTACACTATTGGCACTTTGTGCCGTAGTAGTGGGCTGTAACGAACCCGTAGAGGAGCCAAAGCCCGAGGTTAAGACCCCTGTCATCATGCTCGAGAAGGAGAGCGTGGAGGCTATGACCGAGGGTGAGACAATCACCGTGAGTTACACCATCGAGAACGCAGTAGAGGGCACAACACTTACCGTTACGGAGGAAGCTGCGTGGATTGAGAACATTGCAGTAGCAGAGGATGCTATCAGCTTCGATGTCGCTGCAAACGAGACATTTGAGGCACGCGAGGCAACACTCACCGTGGCATACGATGGCGCCGAGAACGCAACTCTTACAGTAACACAGTTGGGTGCTGAGGACCCCACCATCATCCTTAAGAATCACACGCAAACATGCACACTCCGTCCCGGTTACGAGGGCTTGGGCGCCGACCGCTACTACCTCGGTCTCTGCAGTGGTCAGACATTTGAGGCTCCCGATGGCACTATCATCCCCACCTCCACCGACGACATCATCTTCTACTGTGCGTTCTATGGCGAGCCCGCAGACCTCAACTACGTGACTATCCCCGCGGGTACATACACACTCACCGACGAGGAGAAGAAGCTCGGCAACCTCGACCCATACTACACATATATCGTACGCAACGATGGTAACAGCGCACCCATCAACACCCCTGCTACTGCGGCTACAGTGACCGTGGAGGTTATCGAGGGCGACGTTCCCAGCTACATCATCAACCTCGACTACACATTCGAGGATGGCACACAGCTCCAGGCACGCTACGAGGGTGAAATCTTCATCCAGGTATCTACACCCCTCACAGCGCCTACCCCATGGATGGAGGAGGACTACGACACAGAGTTCGTGGGCATATATGCTAAGCGCGACGGCGGCTCGGCATATATCAGCGGTGCAGATATGATTATCGTGCAGCTCTACGACTGCGAGCTCAGCGAGGAGGGTGCACAGCAAGGTGGCATCGTGGTACGCCTCGAGCTCACATCACCCGAACTTGAGGGTATGAACCCCATGATCCCCGATGGCGTATATAACGTCTCTATGAATAGCGAGATGTACTCAACACCTGTGGGCGACGTGCTCAACCTCGGCGAGAGCTTTGGCGGTATTACAATGATGGGTACCGCAGCACGCGTTATGGACGAGAGTGGCAAATACTACTATGGTGCTGTGCTCTCGGGTGCTGTGACCGTAACAAGCGAGGGCTTCGAGCAGACAATAAGCGTGGACTTTATGACAGGCAACGGCAAGCACATCACTGGTTCATACACCGGTCCCGTAGTTATCGACAACTACTTCTACTCTCCCCCATTGTCTGACGACCCATACTCAACACTCGAGGGCGACATGAACATCGAGGCCGACAGCAACTGGTCGTTCAAGGCGGACTACTACCAGAGCTACTACCACAACAACACCGAGGTATCGTTCATCCGCTTGCGTGGTTACAACGTCTCTAACCCCGACTTGTCATGGGAGCCATATTGGGGCTTCCGTTTCGATATCATCGTTCCCAACGACGGTAATATCACCCTCCCCGCAGGTACTTACCGCCCCGATACCAATGAAGAGCACAAACCTATGACATTCGAGATGGGCAGACGCCGCGAGGTTAGCGACGAGGGCGTCTACTATGAGGGCTCATATGGCTACCTCGGCTACGACTGGTTGGGCTACGTCGACGTAACCAACATGGCACCTGCCATCGATGGTTCATTGGTCATCACAGCCTATGGCGACGACGAGTACGGCATCCAGTACTACGTCACTGACGATAAGGGCAACACCATCACCTTCTCACACCGTGCCAAGGTCAAGATCGTGAAGTACTAATCTGCAAGGATAACAAAATAGGGAGCTCAGCACAGTGCTAAGCTCCCTATTCTATTTTATACGTTCCCCTACTCCGCGAACAAGATGCGCTCGGGGCCCTCATATTCGGGCAGTGGCTTGGGTGTGTAGTCCGCATAGCCGATAGAGATTACGCAGAGTACGCGGTAGTCCGAGGGTATCTCGGGCAATACCTCCTTTACATAGTCCTCGCTACGCTGGCTCTCTGGGTCATCCTGCAATGTGCGGTAGTCGCCTACATGCACCCAGCACGATGCAAGACCCTCGTCCACAAGTGCGAGTTGCAACACCGTAGCCATGATTGTAGCGTTTATCTGCCACATGGGAGATGCCGCCTCGTCGCCCATAACGACGATAGCCGCACCCGCCTCCTCCAAGAGGCTTGAGCCCCAATCGCGGAGGCTACCAAGCGCACGCACCTTAGAGAGGTTTGTAACAGCCATAAGGCGTGTAGAGCGCGTATTCTTTGATGATGGAGCGCGAAGTGCAGTCTCCATAGCAGAGCGAAGGCGCTCAACCTCAACGGGTTTGCCTGTATAGCGGCGTGTAGAGCGACGCTTTCTTACTACTTCCTTAAATTCCATAATTATCTCGATTTAAAATATTTACACATTATCTTTGCAAAAATAGTGATTTTTTTTGTATATTTGAAGTGCTTATACAAAAAAAGAGACTATGAAGAAGATTACCGTAGCGCTAATATACGATTTCGACGGCACACTCGCACCCGGCAATATGCAAGAGTATGACTTCATACCCGCTGTGGGCAAGAGCAACATGGAGTTTTGGCACGAGGCAAACACCCTCGCCGAGGAGCAGGATGCCGACCAGGTGCTAACCTACATGGCGCGCATGCTTCAGGCAGCGCAGTCGAAGGGACTCTCTTTGCGCCGTGAGGCCTTCCGCGAATCGGGTCGCAACGTCAAGTTCTACCGCGGCGTCGAGGAGTGGTTTGGTCGCATAAACCGCTATGGCGAGGAGCGTGGCGTGCGCATCTTGCACTATGTGAACTCTTCGGGTCTCAAGGAGATCATCGAGGGCACACCCATCGCCCACGAGTTTAAGAACATCTACGCCTGCTCGTTCCTCTACAACGTCGACGGCATCGCCTACTGGCCTGCCGTGGCGGTGAACTACACCAACAAGACACAGTTCATCTTCAAGATTAATAAGGGCGTGGAGTCGGTATTTGACACCAAGGATGTTAACCGCTTTATGGAGGAGTCTAAGCGCCCCGTGCCCTTCTCGCGCATGATATACTTCGGCGATGGTACTACGGATATCCCCTGCATGAAGTTGGTCAAGAACTTCGGTGGTCACTCCATCGCTGTCTATAACCCCGAGGAGCAGGGTCAGCGCCTTGTGCTCAACGAGCTTATCCGCGACAACCGCGTGAACCATGTATGCCCCGCCGACTACTCCGAGGGCTCGGAGGCCGACACCATCGTCAAGACCATCATCGACAAGGTGGTTATGGACCAGCGCCTCGCAGAATTGGAGGTAGCGCGCGAGGAGCGACAGTAAGAGCAGTACAAAACAGCAACATAGAAAAGGGTCACAAAGGTTCAAAAAGGGAAATCACCACAACAAACCTTGTGACCCATTTTTTATTCCATTATTACTAATATTAACGTCATATTACACATATAACTCGTTGATTTTCTACACATTAACATTATTACACACGTAACTACCTGATTATCAATAAGATGAAAAACTCGAAAAATAACCATTTATAACACATTGTTTTTCAACGACTTAAGATATGGGTCACGGAAAAATTCGAAGCCAAAAAATTTGGTGAAATGGGTATTTATGGTGTATCTTTGCATTAAACAAAGTAACAAATTTCAGGTCTACCATGAAACGTAAATTCAAGATAACGCTTCTGCTCTTGGTGGCACTCATCGCACTACCAAGTAAGTCAAGTGCTCAAAATTTTGAAGCTAACGACTATACTGATAGCTATTACGCGCAGTATGAGGATAACGGCACAAAGCGCAAGAACATTACACTCGCAACACGCAACGACATACGCATTGGTGCAGGAGTACCAGGTGGTGTAAGCATCTTAAGCCTTCAAGGTTTTTTGATGGCCGTAACAGGCAACACTTATTTCGGGCTAAATGACTTCTTCACCCCAGAGACAACATATCTAACACCCCTCTCATTTGAGTATAATCGCTACCGCAAAGAGTGGTTGGTTGTGGGTGTGAAGCTACACTACTCCCAGATAGAGGGGGATTTGTACGACCCCGAGAGTGGAGCATATCAGGGCAGAGTTGGAAACTACCTTATGGGCGCCATGGCGAACTTCCGTTTTGAGTATCTGCGCAGAGAGTGTGTTCAACTCTACTCGGGATGTGCTGTGGGTGCTGGTGTTCGCTTCACCGATATCACAACACTCCCCACATTGATGGTCGACTGGACATATATCGGCATCTCTTTCGGCAGAAAATTTTTCGGTTATACAGAATTTGGCGGTGGCGTGAGTGGTTTTCTACGCGCAGGTATAGGTTGCAGATTCTAAGCCACTTTTTTTGTTTTATACCCGCATAACTCTATGATAATCAGTAGTTACTACACCAATATTACACATATCGTCGTAACTCGCTGATTATCAACAAGATGAAAAACTCGCAAAATCACGTTTTGTAACGCATTGTTTTTCAGTGATTTAAGTGGCGGGTCGCGGAAAAATTCGAAGCCAAAAAATTTGGTGAAAAGGGTATTCATAGTGTATCTTTGCATTAAACAAAGTAACAAATTTCAGGTCTACCATGAAACGTAAATTCAAGATAACTCTTCTGCTCTTGGCGGCACTCATAGCGCTACCACTGGAGCTCAGTGCACAGACATACGAATTTCGTGACTCGACGGGTATATACCGAGTGCAGTATATCTCAAAAACCGAGAAGAGCACTACACCCTCGCGCGCATGGCGCAACGATATACGCATAGGTATAGGCATGCCGGGGGGCCTCAGCATACTCTCTATTAACGGTGCTACGACGGGTGAGATTGTGGAGGCTATTTTCGACACTCGCGCATCGAACTACTACTACTCATCGTACATCTATATTCCGCCCCTCACACTCGAATATAGCGGCTACGTAAAGGATTGGCTCCTTATAGGCGGAAAGGCATCGTTCTCGGCAGAATATAGATATAAGTATGACAAGCTTACGGACGAAAGAGTGGGAATAGATACGAGTAGCAGTTTCGTTGCGGGAGGCTTCTTTACCATGCGTTTCGAGTATATGCGCAGGGAGGTTGTACGCCTCTACTCGGGCTTCGGCGTAGGTATGACGGTGCATACCTGTGATAGAGTACAGACAGTCACCCCATTTGTCGATATGACCTACTTCGGAGTATCGGTTGGCAAGAGCATCTACGGCTTTGCAGAGGTTGGTGGCGGCACAAGTGGTTGCTTACGCTTTGGCATGGGTGCAAAATTTTAGTAATAGCAAACGAAACCTAATAATACTCTACTATGAAACATAAATGCAGCATAACACTCCTACTGCTCGTCGCAGCGCTCGTCGCACTGCCCACGAAGCTGAGTGCACAGACATACGAGTATGAAGATGCCAACGGCGTATATCGTGTGGAATATGTGCCATACAGCAAGGAAGAGTCGAAGGTAACCATAAAGAGCGACTACACGGGCCAGGGAGAGTTCCGCATCGGCCTTGGCTACAACCCCTACACTCCATCGGGCTACGCCTCAGCGTTATACTGGAAGGACTACCCCGTGATGCTTCCTCCCAACACCACGGTAAATAACACAAGATGGTTTACCACAAACTTAGATATGGGCGGTTGGCTCAAGCGCTGGTGCTACATAGGTGCCGTAGCGTCGTGGACAACGGGCTATGAGCGTGTGTCGAACAAGATAGACCATAGCCGCGTGGATGCCTTCAGCTACAACAACATTACCTTTATGCCCGTAATACGCTTTGCGTGGGTAAATCGTGGCATCGTGCAGCTCTACTCGGGTCTCGGATTGGGCGCTACGTATGAGTTCTACGAGAACACGCTAACCTCAGAGATACAGCGTTTTGGTGTGGCCTACGACGTTACATTCTTCGGCATCACCGTGGGTCGCAACTGGTTTGGCTATCTCGACATAGGCGCGGGCAACCGCGGTGTCATAAGCGCAGGTTTTGGATGTAGGTTTAACAAAAAATATTAATGGCAATGAAAGCATATAGAAATATCATCGTGCTACTACTCGCGACACTCTTTGCGGGTGGAGCATTTGCACCAAAGGCACAAGCGCAAGAGCTTAGCCCCGAGGAGGCATACCAACGCACATCCTATATCGTTGTGCAGGAGCAGGAGCACCGCGAGGGTGATACACTGCGTTGGCACCACAACATACGCCTCACACTCGGTTCGCCCAGCTACATTCAGAACCTCTTCCTCGATGGCATCATGGACGATTCAAACGAGATCAGACCTCAGGAGATGCCTACAGCGAGCGATAAGCTTGCCGAGTATCGCTACTACACCACGCCAACGTATATGGTTACGCCAATATCTTTGGAGTACAACCACTACGTTAAGAAGTGGCTCTCGATAGGCGGTAAGGCGACATTCACAGCGCTCTACAACGAGGTGCGCAACATCGCCACCGAAGAGAGATTATACGCAAATGGCAGCTATGGCGTGGGCCTTATCCTAAACCTACGCTTCGAGTATATGCGTCGCGAGTATGTTCAGCTCTACTCGGCGGTGGGCTTGGGTCTCGCAGCGCGCTTTGAGTACAACCGCGGCATCCTAACCCCGATGTACGACTTTACCTATTTCGGCATCGCAGTGGGCAAGGGCTTCTATGGCTTTGCGGAGATTGGCGCGGGCCTAAGTGGCTGCGCACGAGCAGGTATAGGTTTTAGATTTTAACACTTCGAGACTATGAAACGACTTTTACAATACGCTACAATAGCATTTGCAATACTCTCATTATCAGCGTGTGAGTGCGATGAGGGCACAACACCTCGCCCCGACAGACTTGGCAAGACAATTTGGGATATCGCCTACCCAGATCTGCAGCGCGTAAACGAGATTTTCAACCTCGTTGCCAATTACAACTACTACCTCACAATCGAGGATGACTTCGAGGTAGAGAATGGAACGGGAAATAGCTCGAATAGCGAGTCTGACAGATTCAAGCGCGAGAAGCTAAACAACCCCAAGGAGATTACCGTTGTGGATAACGTCCACACCCTCATCTATGAAACGGGATATGGCACAACATATAGCATAACCTTCGTGATGCAGCAAGACAAATGGGAGATAACACGCACTGGAGGCAACGGCTTCGACCTCACCATACGCGAGACTGAGAAGGATACATACTATGTCGTTTTCAATAGCATATATAACAGTGAGTCAACGGGATATGGCGAGTTCACGGCTAAGATGTTCTACAACGAAGAGGGCACTCCCGACATCGAGTTTAAGGGCACACTCGTGATGGTTGACCGCGAGGAGAGCTACACCAACCCTCTCACCGTGACAACAAAGATCACCGAGTGGCTGAGATTCAGCAACGAGCAATACTACGACATTGTTCCCACCAAGGGCAGAATGGTCATCACCGTAACCGACGAGCTCTACAACACCACCGACAAGATTACAGCATACATAGTCAAAAATGACTATCATTATGGCGTCAGCATAGAGTGTTTAGGCGACAAGCAGGGATACTATTTCTAAAATTTTCGCTATCTTTGCGCCATGAAACGCATTGTATTTGCTACGAATAATGCCCACAAACTTTCCGAGGTGAAGGCTGTGTTGGGCGATGGATATGAGCTTGTCACACTCCGCGAGGTGGGCATCACAGAGGATATTCCCGAGACGGGTGCTACGCTCGATGAGAATGCCTCAATCAAGGCGCGCTACGTATATGAGCGCACGGGTTTAGACTGTTTTGCCGACGACACAGGCCTCGAGGTTGAGGCTCTAAATGGTGCTCCCGGCGTGCACTCTGCACGCTATGCCACCGATGGCCACGACTTTGCCGCAAACAACGCAAAGCTACTCAGCGAGCTCGAGGGCAAGGAGAACCGCAAGGCTCGATTCCGCACCGTTATATCGCTGATTCGCAACGGCGTAGAGGAGCAGGTCGAGGGCATCGTCGAGGGACGTATAGCAACCTCTATGGCGGGTAGCGAGGGCTTCGGCTACGACCCTTTGTTCATCCCCGAGGGCTATGACATCTCGTTTGCCGAGATGAGCGCCGAAGAGAAGAATGCCATATCGCACCGAGGTCGTGCCGTCGAGGCATTGGTCAAGATTTTATAGACGAAAAAATAGCAGTGGGGATGACTAATTTTAGCCATCCTCTTTGCTTTAAGAGGTTGAATAAAAAGATGTAGTTTTAGGCTTGCGAAGCCCGAAAAAGCGGAGTTTACTAAAGCGTAAATGAGCATTTTGAGGGCGAGCTCATTTGTTGTCAGAAGGCATTAGATACAACGCTCGGCAAATTTCGAGGCGATGGGCTGTACTTTAGCATACTGCCCATTGCTGAGATAATTTGTTGGCGGAAGTAGATGACGCCTTATCACGACAAAGAACGACAAAATACACTTTTTATTCAGCCTCTCTTTTTTGTAAAAATCCTATTGCTACGCAATAATCTCGAATAATATGCGTTGAAAACAAAGAAAAATTGTATCTTTGCAAGTTGATTATGCGAAAACTAAACTACATACTCTGCACACTACTAGCCGCTGTTGCCATCTCATGTTCTGATGGCGACAAGGGAGGCAATGCCAAACTTGATGACGATGTAATCGCCGTGGTTGATGGCGTTGAACTACGCATCGACGACGTTATGCGCGATATGCCCGTGGGTATCACTGGCGCTGACAGCGTTACGTTCATGCGAATGTATGCCGACAACTGGGTGCTCAACCGCCTAAAGATGAAGCGTGCCGAGGAGGTACTCACCTCATCCGAGGATATAGAGCGCCTTGTGGAGGGCTATCGTCAGTCACTCATGATGCGCCAGCTCGACCAGTACTACATCGACAAGATGCTCGACGCGGAGATCACCGACAAGCAGATCTCGGCATACTACCGCGCCCATAGCGCAGCCTTCAAACTCGACCACGATGTCGTGCAGGGCGTAGTTGTAAAGGTTCCTAAGAGCTTCCGCAATATCACGACGCTCACAACAGCCATGCAGAACTCCGCAAAGGCAAAGGATTGGTCGGAGCTTGAGGCATTGGCAGAGAAGCACTCGCTTAGCGTTGTCAACATGGCCTCGCAGTGGGTGTCGTACTCCGACTTCTTGAGCAACCTCCCCACAGAGCGCTCACGCACATACAACGACCTTATCACGAAGAGCAACGTGCAGCAGATGAGTTCGGACGATGCACACTTCTACTTCATCATCACCGACCGCGCACTCAAGGGTGAGCTTGCACCAATAGCATCTGTCGAGAGCGACATACGTCGTAGACTCTATGCCGAGCGCCGTGACCAGATTGTTGCGGAGTATGAGGCAGAGCTTAAGCGCACATCGGTAGAGGAGGGACGCGTGTTGTTGCGCGACGAGGTACTACTCAAATCGATGAGTTACAACCCCGATACCGAGGAGAGCGCACCCGCCAGGGTTCGCGATGCCGAGGAGACCATCGAGGAGGAGGATGTGATAATCACCGAGAGCGCACAAGAGTAGCACACTAACGTAAGAAACGAAAAAGATATATGTTAAGAAAGATTATGATTGTTGCGGCCATTGCCGCAGGCCTATTTGCCACTGCCACAAGTGCCGTAGCACAGGAGCGTCGACAGGTGATGCTCGACAAGGTTGTTGCCGTTGTGGGTGGTTCATCTATTCTCCACTCCGAGGTTGCAGAGTATGCCGATGCGCTCGTAGCACAGCGCCGACAGATGGGTTACACCTCTGACCGCGACCCCATGAACGAGGCTCTCGAGGCTCTCTTGGAGCAGAAGTTACTATACAACCAGGCCCTCATCGACTCTGTGCCCATCAACTCAGCAGATATAGCATCACGCATCGAGACCTACCTCCAGATGCTTATCGAGGAGGCTGGTGGCATTGCCGAGCTCGAGACCAAGGAGCACATGCCCATCTTCGCCTACCGCGAGATGCTGCGCACACGCAACGAGGAGCAGGCATATGCTCAGGCTATGCGCATGGATGTAGTGAGCAAGGTTACGGTAGTGCCTGGCGAGGTTGAGCGCTTCTACAATCGTATCGATAAGGACAGCCTCCCCATCATCGGTGAGCAGTATGTCTACGCACAGATCACAAAGCTCCCCGCATCACTTAAGGATGCACAGCTCCGCACCAAGGAGCGTCTCCTCGACATGCGCGAGCGTATCATCAAGGGCGAGACAAAGTTTTCGACCTTGGCACGTATGTACTCTCTCGACGGTTCGGCCATCTATGGTGGCGAGATGGAGCCAGGACCCTCGTCAATGTACGTACGCCCCTTCGCTGAGGCTTTGGAGAAGCTTAAACCCGGTCAGGTATCTGAGATTGTGGAGACAGAGTTCGGCTTCCACATCATCGAACTTATAGACAAGCAGGGCGAGAACTACCACTGCCGTCACATCCTCTTACGCCCCACCTTCACACGCGAGGAGCTTATGCAGCCCGCACACGAGCTCGACAGCATCGCGCGCCTCATACGCCTCGACTCGTTGACATTCGAGGATGCTGCACTACGCTTCTCGGATGATGCTACATCGCGCAACAACGGTGGTATCGTCTCTAACCACGACGTCTTGGAGCGCATGGGTGTCTACGATGGTGCGCGTCTCACCGCTACACGCTTCCTCAAGGAGGACTTCGGTCAGATGGGTGGCAAGTCGTTGGAGGACTACAACGCTTTGATGCGCCTAAAGAAGGGCGAGGTATCGAACTCATTCCAGACTACCGACCTCAACGGCAACCAGCTAAGCAAGATTGTGAAGCTCGTAGATGTGATTCCCGCACACGTGGCATCGCTCGACGAGGACTACATACGCATCGAAGAGATGGCGCTCGAGGATAAGCAGACGAAGGTATACCAGAAGTGGCTGCAGAGCAAGATTGATGGCATGTATGTTTACATCGACCCAGCATATCGCAGCGACGAGTTCGAATATGATGGTTGGATAAAGTAGCCTCTCGAATAACCTATGCGAATAAAATATCTATTTCCTATACTCTTTATCGTGTTCATTGTCGGTGTGTTCTGCATCACTGCCAGTGAACACAACTACGTTACATATACCGACCTTGTTGTCGCAACACCTGCCCCCGAGCCCCAGCAGCGAGCAGCGAGCGAAAGACGCATGGTAGATATGATTGCCGACGATAGCTACCTCATCGAGAAGGGTGACTCGACAATCTTTATCCTCGTGGGTAACTTCGCGGCACACCACAATGGCGCCGTTATTCTCGCAGATAGTGCTGTGCGCTACTCAAACCAGAGTTTCGAGTGCTTCGGCAACGTGCTTATCAACCAGAATAGTACCTACGCCTACGGCGACCGTGCCTCGTACAACCGCATGAATAGCACAGCAACGCTCTACTCCGACCTTGTAAAGGTTGTGGATGGCGAGGCTACGATGTACACCTACAACTGCTCGTTCGACACCGCAAACGAGGTGGGACGCTTCAGTGGCGGCTGCTATGTGGATAAGGGCGAGAGCCACATGGAGTCGGACCGTGGCTACTACTACACCAAGAAGCATGAGCTTATCGCCGTGGACAATGTCGAGATGCGCGATGAGACATACCTCATGAAGAGCGACTCGGTAATCTTCAACACAAAGACCGAGGATGCTAAGTACTTCACAAACACCAACATCTGGAACGACAAAGACGAGTATCTCTTTGCAAATGAGGGTTCATACACCAAGTCACGCGACCTTCACCACCTCACACGCGATGCCTATATCCTCTCTCCCGAGCGCGAGATATGGAGCGACTCCATAGAGTATTATCGCACCGAGGGTCACATCATCGGCCGTAGCAACATACAGCTCGACGACACCACAAAGAAGGTTATGGGCTTTGCCGACTATGGCGAGTGGTGGGATGAGCCAGGCAATGCGCTCTTCACACGCCGCCCCTCGATGATTAACTACGACCTCTCGCAGACCGACTCACTCTTCCTCTCGGCAGATACATTGTGGCTCTATACTGTCGCCGTGCTCCCACCCGTGGAGACTCGCGACACCACAAATACCGAGAGACGCGAACGTCGTGATGAGGCACCAGCAGAGGATAGTGCAAGCGATAGAGAGCGCGATGCACTCAACATGGCAAGCGACACTGGACTCGTTGCCGAGCCTCAAGTTGAGGTTTCAGCCGAGGCCGAAACTAAAGATAGCAAGGAGCGTGGCCGCAACGAGGAGCGCAACGAGCGCGACTCAAAGGGCGAGAGTGGCCGTGGCGAGGGTGCTAAGATAGATCCCACACGCCAGAGGGGTGAGAACCCAACAAATGAACACCCCGCATCACGTGAGGGTGGCGAGAAATTCGACCCCACATCGGCACGCGAAAGAGAGGGTGCACCACACGCAAAAGCGCCTCAGAACGAGGAGGTAACACCAACAGATAGCGTGGCTATGGAGCCCGTAGTGGACTCTCTCGCAGCAGATAGCATACAGCATAACGACAGCATTAAGCCACTCACAGCAAAGCAATTACGCGCAGCAGAGAAGCGTCGTGTACGCGACTCTATACGCGCCGAGAAGCGCCGTGTGCGCGACAGCCTCGACTCTATAAAGAGACACGAGCAGGACTCTATTCAGACAATCCGCGACTCGTTGCTCAGAATAAGGGTTGACTCTATCATCGCAAAGCGCATCGCCGAGAGCTCACGCCGTGCTGATGAGGAGAAGGCACGCATCGAGCGCATCAAGCAGAAGAGCATAGAGCGCGAGCACCGCAAGATTGACCGCGCCAAGGCTCGTGCCGCACGTCGTGGCAAGGAGTATACTGGCCCCGACTACACACGCGACACCCTCGCAGATAGCACAGCTACTGCCCCCATGCGCGACAGCATCATGGGAAGCGACAGCGCTATGATGGCAGACTCTATGGCAGTGGATACGATGATGCGCGACTCTATGCGCATAGACTCTACGACATTGGAGCGCCCCTTCCCTGCCGACAGCAGCTACAAGATGATTAAGGCATACCGCAACGTGCGCATGTATCGCAGCGACACACAGCTTGTCTGTGACTCGCTCGTAGCGCTCAACACCGACTCTATCATTCGCCTATACCGCGATCCTATCCTCTGGAGCGAGAGCAACCAGATTACGTCTGACTCGATGGCTATACACACCTTCAACCAGAACATCCGCAAGGCACACTTCATGGGCGACCCCATCATGGGCGTAGAGATCGACACGATGTACTACAACCAAGTGAAGGGCAAGGAGATGATTGCTCTGTTTGCCGATGGCGAGGTATACCGCAACGACGTAAATGGCAATGCGCAGACAATCTACTACTTACAGGATGACGAGAATACGACAGATGTTACAGCGTTGATGTATATCGAGAGCGCGGGCATCAGCTTCTACTTCGACGAGGGCGAGATCGACAAGATATCCTACAAGCAGAACCCCGAGTATGTCATCTACCCAATGATGATGATTCCCGAGACTCAGAAACGCATCCTCGACAACTTCGAGTGGCATAGCGACATGCGCCCCACTCGCGATAGCATGATATTGCGTGACATACGCCCCACACGCCGCGATGAGATAGCCAAAAAGCAGCGTCCCCGCTTCCGTATCAGCGAGCGTATAGACTACGACCGCCGCCGTCTCACGGAGAACCGCATGTGGGAGGACCGCGTAGACGAGCTCACACCCGACATCATCGAGTGGCGCGACTCACGCACAACAAACAAAAAGCGATAGACCATGAAGCATAACGTTATATACGGCATTATACTCGCCATTGCCACCCTCACCGCAACAGAGCTTTCAGCGCAGAGCAACGAGGGTCGCGACCCACACCGCACACGCCTTATACCCTACCCCACAGCCAACGAGGCCGTGGAGCATAGTCTCGCTAAGCAGCGATATATGCAACCTATCACAGAGTGGAAAACCGAGGGCGGGGATCTCCTCACCGGAGAGTTCACATACCCCTTCTCGTGGGTGGAGCGCCAAATCTTCGTACGCGTAGAGGGCGTAGGTAAACCATACGAGGTACTCGTAAATGGCAAGGTTGCAGGTGGCTCGACAAATGGTCATGCCGCAGCCGAGTATAACATCACAAAGATTTCGCGCGAGGATAAAAATAGCATCGCCATACGCATCTTTGACGACAAGAGAGTAGCGGATATCGAGAGTTTCGAGAAGTATGCTTCACAGCCCGTGGCATATGTCCTCTCGCAGCCTCGCGTGCGCGTGCGCGATATATTCTATCGTGCAACATTAGGTAAGGGTGGCGTGGTAAACGTCGACCTCGGCGCTATCATGCACAACCAAACACTCGGTGCTAAGACCTCACGCATATACTATGAGATATACCTCAACGACACCATCCGCCTAAGTGGTGGCCACCGCGACGTGAGCCTCGAGATGTATGGCGTAGACACCATGCGCTTTGGTCTCCCCGTGCCCGACTCTGTGCTCTGGAGCAGCGCACAACCCACACGCCTTTCGCTACGCCTTAAAAACCGCATTGCGGGTCGCGACGTGGAGTTCTACAACGTGCCCCTTGCACTGCGCGAACTACGCTATGAGAATGGCACATTCTACATCAACGGCAAGGCAACAACTATCACATGGACCGAGGTGTCACCCAACGCCACAGCAGAGGATGTGCAGGGCCTCTACGAACTTGGTCACCGCGCACTACGCTTCACCGCAGGTAGCATAGCCGAGGAGACCCTCGCAAAGTGCGACAAGCTCGGCATCTATGTTGCCGTCACCGCCCCAATCAACTCGTCGAAGATGGGCACATCGCGCAAGCGTGGTGGCAACCCCTCGAACAACCCTCGCTGGACAAAGGAGTACACCGAGCGAGTGACACAGATGATATACACCACTCAGCGCCACCCCTCTGTCATCGCATATTTCTTGGCCGATGATAGCGCAAATGGCATCTGTTTGTACGAGTCATACCTCGCAGCGAAGAAAATTTCGGGCGAGAGACCCGTATTTTATGAGGATGGCAACGGCGAGTGGAATAGCGATAGATAGCAAAAACCTGAAAATCGCAATATATAGTAGCTTAAGTGTCTAAAAAGAATAATTGCTATATTGGTGATTATTAACGCATTAATTGGCACGTCAAAAAAAAGTTGCTAAAAAAATTTGCAGAATAAAAAAAATGCGCTACCTTTGCACTCGCAATCACAAAGATAGCAAATGCCTCTTTAGCTCAGTTGGTAGAGCACGACACTCTTAATGTTGGGGTCCAGGGTTCGAGCCCCTGAGGGGGTACAACAAAAGATCCGATGGTTTTCCATCGGATTTTTTGTTTTATACCCTCGGGCGAGAACTATGTAATCGCCTCCCTTCCAGGGAGGATGGGAGGGTGTAAACTATCGAGCACACGACTGCCTACTGCAAGTAGCGCAGTCGAGCCCCTGAGGGGGTACGAAACGAGAATCGAAAGGTTCTCGTTTTTTTTGTTTGGTGGCGGAGCTGTACGCTTCTACACAGTATAGGCGGAAGATGTTTTGTGAGCGAGCTCCCAGCATCAAAAGGGTGAGAAGAAGAGCGAAATGGACCGCAGCCTTATTAGGTTGGGCATGTAGTTTTTTACGATACGAAGGTATTTGATTAAAAAAACTTATTAAACTATTTGGATTTTAAAAAAATTGTATTACCTTTGCACCCGCAATCGTAAAGATAGCAAATGCCTCTTTAGCTCAGTTGGTAGAGCACGACACTCTTAATGTTGGGGTCCAGGGTTCGAGCCCCTGAGGGGGTACAACAAAAGGTCCGATGGTTTTCCATCGGATTTTTTGTTTTATACCCTCGGGCGAGAACCCTGTAGTCGCCTCCCTTCCAGGGAGGTGGGGAGGGTGTAAACTAAACGAGCACACGACTGCCTACTGCAAGTAGCGTAGTCGAGCCCCTGAGGGGGTACAGAAGAAGACAATCGAAAGGTTGTCTTCTTTTTTTGTGCCCACTCGGGCGAGAACCATGTAATCGCCTCCCTTCCAGGGAGGTGGGGAGGGTGTAAACTAAACGAGCACACGACTGCCTACTGCAAGTAGCGTAGTCGAGCCCCTGAGGGGGTACGAAACGAGAATCGAAAGGGTCTCGTTTTTTTTGTGCCCCACTCAGGGAGCGAGAAGCCTGACAACTCCTCCCTTTCAGATATTTTAATGCAAAAAGAGAGAGCCGAATGCTCTCTCTTTTCTGTAAACATAACCCATATAAAAGATGAAACGAAAGATTAGGATGTGTCTTCGTCGTAGTACTCCTGGGAGAATTACACCCGTAATCAACCGTTTGTGGGTACAAAGGTATAATTCAACTTTGATAACTATCGTCAAAGCAAAATTATTTATGTCTACGGGCGAAGAAACCACGCTTAGTAGTGTGTTTCTCGTTGCCATCGAGGTCGAGGTGCTCGAACCTCTTGCGGGCATCCCTATTCCATCGCTCGATCATCGCCTCAAGAATATTCGAGTCGGTTTCGAAAACCGTAGTCTCACCAAAGGCATCGGCAAATATGGCATCGAGCAAAGGCTCTGCCATCGAC
>JAEZPN010000005.1 GCA_023413645.1 Bacteroidota bacterium | reverse complement strand
CTGTTACACCAAGTGTTTAAGACTCGCTTTACGCGGGTCTTTTTTGTTTGTGTGAGGTTAGGGAGTTTAGAGAACTTAGAGATAGTACATAGAACCAATGTCATTAATCTCCCTAAATTCCTTAAATTCCCTAAATTCCTTAATGCAACGCTCGGCAAAAAAAATGCGGATGGGCTGTACTATGGCGTACTACCCAATTTCTTGTCAGAGTGGTGCAGATGTGGCGCTGACATGAAAAATCCCCGGATGGGTAGTACTCGACGTACGTCCCATTCGGGGATTTGATTGAAGCGTCGCAGATGCGCCGCTATCACAAGAAATTATGCCTTGTTATCTGAACCAAGAACCTCCTTAATCTTGTGGATGTAGAGCTTCTTCATGTTGTCACGTGCAGGACCGAGGTACTTACGTGGGTCGAACTCTGCGGGCTTGTTAGCGAATACCTCACGAACTGCTGCTGTCATAGCGAGACGAGAGTCAGAGTCGATGTTGATCTTGCAAACTGCGCTCTTAGCGGCCTTGCGAAGCTGCTCCTCAGGAATACCTACAGCTGCCTTGAGGGCGCCACCGAACTTGTTGATTGTGTCAACCTCGTCCTGGGGAACTGAAGATGAGCCGTGGAGAACGATGGGGAAGCCAGGAAGCTGCTCCTCGATCGCTGCGAGAACGTCGAATGCGAGGGGAGGAGGAACAAGACGACCTGTCTGAGGATCGAGCGTGCACTGCTCGGGAGTAAACTTGAAAGCACCGTGTGAAGTACCGATAGAGATAGCGAGAGAGTCGCAACCAGTCTTTGTCACGAAGTCTACAACCTCCTCAGGCTTAGTGTAGTGGCTCTCCTCTGCGCATACCTCATCCTCAACGCCTGCGAGAACACCGAGCTCACCCTCAACTGTTACGTCGAACTGGTGTGCGTACTCAACAACCTTCTTTGTGAGGGCCACGTTCTCCTCATATGGGAGGTGTGAACCGTCGATCATAACTGAAGAGAAGCCCATGTCGATACAGCTCTTGCATGTCTCGAAGCTGTCGCCGTGGTCGAGGTGAAGAACAATCTGGGGATTCTCCCAGCCGAGCTCCTTAGCGTACTCTACAGCACCCTCAGCCATGTAGCGGAGAAGTGTCTGGTTAGCGTACTGACGAGCGCCCTTAGATACCTGGAGGATTACGGGAGACTTTGTCTCAGCCGATGCCATGATGATAGCCTGGAGCTGCTCCATGTTGTTGAAGTTGAATGCAGGAATTGCGTAACCGCCATCAACTGCCTTCTTGAACATCTCGCGTGTATTCACGAGACCGAGATCCTTGTAACTAATCATATTACAAATGTTTTATGTTGTTAGAAAATATTTCGTTCAATACCATAGGTATGCAAATACAACGCAAAGGTACAAAATTTTTTCGATACTATATAATAAAAAAATTAAAAAAAGCGTAAATATAGTACAGAAATTATCGCGCGATGTAAAGGCATATTCGAGATTTTTTTGTATATTTGTCCGATAATATACCCATGTGCACCGATTGAAGCAGGTTATATCGCTGTGTTTCAAGGCGTTGCATGGTAAAAGTTAGGTGGTATTATTAGAGTGTACCACGACGATATGCCAATAAATAAAACGAAGATATATGATTAACAAAATCAACGAGCTATTAGCTGAGATCGAGGCCTTTGCACCGCAGACTGCGGCCGACGTAGAGGCATTCCGCATTAAGATACTTGGCAAGAAGGGTGTACTCGGTGCACTCATGGAGGAGTTCAAGGCTGTTCCCGCAGAGCAGAAGCGCGAGTTGGGTCAGCGCATCAACCAGGTCAAAAACCTTGCTACAGAGCGCATTAACACCCTCAAAGAGGAGTTTGGCAACGCTGCGGCACTCAAGGCATCGAAGATTGACGATATGACACGCCCTGGCTCAGCAGAGCAGGTGGGCTCACGCCACCCTATCTCTATCGTTAAGAACGAGATCGTAGGTATCTTCTCACGCCTCGGCTACACCGTGGCTGACGGCCCAGAGATTGAGGATGACTGGCACGTATTCTCGGCGCTCAACTTCCCACCCGAGCACCCCGCACGTGACATGCAGGATACATTCTTCATCGAGAGCAACCCCGATGTAGTACTCCGCACACACACCTCATCTATTCAGGTGCGCACAATGGAGCGTCAGAAGCCCCCTATCCGCGTTATCTGTCCTGGTCGCGTATTCCGTAACGAGGCTATCTCATATCGTGCACACTGCATCTTCCACCAGATTGAGGGTCTCTACATCGACCGCAACGTATCATTCGCAGATATGAAGCAGTCGTTGCTCTACTTTGCTAAGGAGCTCTTCGGTGAGCAGGCACAGATTCGTATGCGCCCCTCATACTTCCCCTTCACTGAGCCTTCTGCAGAGGTTGACGTATCGTGCTCAATCTGCGGCGGTAAGGGCTGCGGCGTATGTAAGGGTACAGGCTGGCTCGAGATTATGGGTTGCGGTATGGTAGACCCCAACGTGTTGGAGGCAAACAATATCGATCCTAAGGAGTTCTCTGGCTTCGCATTTGGTATGGGTATTGAGCGTATCGCAATGCTTAAGTATGGCGTGGGCGACTTGCGTCTATACTTCGAAAACGACGTACGCTTCCTCAACCAGTTCGAGAGCGCACTGTAATAACCAAATATAGTAAAACCATTGGGTAACAGGGCGTTAAGACATCCGCTTAATGCCCTGTGCTCGTTAAATATGAGGGCTGTACGCTACATAATAACGTTGATTGTGTTGTTGGCATCTATGATGCTGACACCCGAGGTGTGTAGTGCCCAGAGGCAGCGCACACTCGAGCGTTCGACACTCCCCGACAGCCTCTCAATAAGCTATCGCCACACCGAGGCCATAAAGAGCCTCACGATAGCGCGAGATACGTCACGTGCAAAGGAGATATGGCTTAACATCATCGCCGAGGATAGCACATATGCCCCAGCACTTTACAACCTCTCACAGCTCGAGGGTGGCACACTCACGGCGCTGGAGTATGCACGCCGCGCATTTGCTGCAGATACGACAAATAGGTGGTATGTGCAGAGCTACGCCGCAAACCTCATATCGACACGCAAATACTCACAGGCGATACCCATCTATCGTCGTTTGATGCGCCTGGCACCCAAGGATATCGAAGCATACCACGCCCTGGCAGTGCTCTACGGCTATAGTGGCATGCCATACACCGCTATCAACATCCTTGACAGTGCAGAGATACGCACGGGATACAACCCCTACCTCGGAGAGATGAAGCTACAGTTGCTTCTCGACACCCACCAATACGACAGAGCGATGGAGGCGGGTAAGAAGGGAGTATTGGAGCAGCCCTACAACGCACGTGCACGCATAAGCCTCGCAGAGGCATATGAGAGGGGCGGTCGCGACTCTCTGGCGCGTGTAACGCTCGAGGAGGCACTACAAATAGACAGCACAAACATCGAGGTGCTAACTGCGCTATCATACTACCACGAACGCAAGGGTGACAGCCGCCGCATGCTCGACTACGAGGAGCGCATAATACTCAACGACAACGCACCCCTAAGTTATAGACTCGAACGCATAGAGATCCTCACATCGGATAGGAGCTTCTACGGCAAGAACTATATCAAGCTCGGGAGCATCATACAGCGCCTCGCCATAGCCTATCCTAACAACCGCGAGGTGGTAGACTGCTATGCCGACCACATGATAGCACTCGGTGAGTTGGAGAGTGCGTATGACTATCTCTCACGCCACCTGGTGGATGAGGGCACGACGCCACAGCACTACATCGACCTAATGCAGTTGGCATCATACCTCGGACATGACGACATGGTTAGAGTGTGGCTTAACGAGGCGATGGACCGCTACCCCGACAGCCTCGATATTGTGTCATACGCCGGTTTCTACATCCTCGAGAATGGCTCGCAAGAGCGTGCGATAAAGGTATTCAAAAAAGGCCTAGAGATCTGCGGCAACGACATAGAACGTAGCAGGATATATGGCTACATCGGAGATATATACCACGAGATGGGCAAGGATGGCAAAGCATTTAAGGCATACCGCAAGGCACTCGATTACGATACGGAGAATGCCATGGTGCTCAACAACTACGCCTACTTCCTCTCGCTCCGCGACGAGGATCTAAATAAGGCCCTCGCAATGGCACGTAAGGCGACATCTCTCGAGCCCAACAACGCCACATATGTAGACACCCTCGCATGGGTGCTCCACCGCTTAGGAGAGAACAAGGAGGCCAAGAGCGTGATGAGCCAGGCGCTATCACTTAGCGCACAGCGCGATGCCTCACTCCTTGCGCACTATGGCGACATACTATGGGCACTGGGCGAAACATTCATGGCCGACACCTACTGGAAGAAGGCCGTGTCACAGGGCTACGACAAGGATGCCATGGAGAAGCATATAGCAGAGATTAAGGCTGCAAGCGAGCAAAATAAGAGCAAAAAGAGATAAACTTAAGACAATCATGATAGCACGAATAGCAAAGCTACTACTCTTAATACTTCTTACCACTACCCCACTAACGCTCTCGGCACAGAAGAGCAGCAAGTCGGTGGAGGACCAGCGTAAGCGCGTGGAGCAGTACAAGAAGAGTCTCGACAATGCTAAGAAGCAGGTAAACACCCTCAAGAAGGAGAAGACGAGTGCCCGTGAGCAGGTTAAGGCCCTCGAGAAGCAGGTCAAAATGCGCGAGGAGTATATCAGCGAGGTGGAGACCGAACATAGCCTCGTGGAGGCCGAACTAAAGGCTACAGAGTACACCATAGACTCGCTCGATGCTACGCTCAAGCACAACCGCGAGATATACGCTGAGGCGGTGCGCGTAGCTTACCGCAACCACAAACACAATAACAGCAAATACTATATCTACTCATCACGCGACATCACCGAGGCGGCACGACGCATGGCCGAGGTAGAGCATATAGCAGCAAGCCGCAGAGAACTCGCAGACTCCATAACAAGTCAGAGTACACGCCTTGCGGAGCAGCGCTTAGTACTCACAGCACGAAGCAACGAGCTCGACTCAGTAACCAAGGCGCTGGACAAGGAGCGCCGCGAGTTGGAGGATGATAGGGTAGCAGCACAGCGCTCCTACAACAAGCTCTCACAGCGCGAGAAGGAGGCTATTAACCAGCAGCGCAAGCAGGAGAAGCTCCACGAAAATGCCGTGGCAGAGCTTCAGAAGCTCATCAAGAATAACACCGTGGGTTCCTCATTCTCTAAGTCAACACGAGGCCTAAACCTCCCCGTGGAGGGTGGCACACTTACCGAGGAGGGCTACGGCGCAACAATCACCGGCAAGGCGGGCGACAGCGTGCGCACAATGCACGAGGGTAAGGTAGAGGAGATAGTACGCATGGAGCGCACAAACCACTACACCATATACCTAAGCTATGGTGCTCACCTTGTGACATTTACCAACCTTGGATCGGTATGCGTAAAGAAGGGTGACGTGCTGAAAAAGGACCAGAAGATAGGTACCATAGGCCGTGGTATAGATGCCAAGGGCAAGGAGTACCACTACATACGAATCGCTGTATATGAGCGTAACTCACAAAAGCAGCTCTTCGTATCCAACTTCTTCAAGAAAAAATAGTTTTATACTATGATACATTTTTATAAGCAAGACTGCAACTACTTACCTGTCAACCGATTAGCACTCCGCAAATGGATTACCGAAGTTATCCGCCGAGAGGGCTACACCGCAGGCGAGATCAACTACATCTTCTGCTCATCGGAGTACCACAGACAGATGAACCGCGACTTCCTCGGCCACGACTACTACACAGACGTCATTACGTTCGAGGACCGCGAGAGCAGGGTAGCTGAGGGCATCGTTGCAGGCGAGGTATATATCGACGTTGCAACGGTGGAGGATAACGCCGACATCTATGGCGCGCTACCCTTCAACGAGATGCGCCGTATCATCGTGCATGGCGCACTTCACCTCTGCGGACACAAGGACAAGAGTCCATGGGCAGAGAAAGAGATGCGTCGCCTCGAAAACCGATACCTCAAACTACTACGCGAGGAGATTCTATGAGACTACGCTACGACATAGTTGTCATTGGCGCGGGCCATGCGGGCTGTGAGGCAGCATCTGCTGCAGCGCGCCTCGGCTCACGCACACTGCTCGTCACTATCGACATGGACAAGATTGCCGCCATGTCGTGCAATCCCGCTGTGGGTGGCGTGGCTAAAGGTCAGATAGTGAGAGAGATAGATGCTCTTGGTGGCATGATGGGTAGGGTAACCGATCAAAGTGCTATTCAGTTCCGCATGCTCAATCGCTCTAAGGGTGCAGCAATGTGGAGCCCACGTGCGCAGTGCGACAAGGCAGAGTTTTCACGCCTCTGGCGCCGCACGCTCGAGAATACGCCTAATCTCTATTTGTGGCAGGATTCCGTTACGGAGATACTCCTAGACCAATCGGGGGAGAAACCCCGTGTAAAGGGCGTTAAAACGCGAATGGGCGTGGAGATTGAGGCTGATAGGGTAGTACTCACCGCAGGAACATTCCTCGGTGGCGTTATGCACTGTGGAGCAGCACAGGCAGCAGGTGGCCGCGCGGGAGATCAGGCAGCATACGGCATCACAGAGCAACTTGCAGCACTCGGTTTCGAGACTGGCCGCATGAAGACGGGTACACCAGCGCGTCTTGATGCACGAACCATTAACTTCGAGGCCTTGGAGCAGCAGGAGGGTGACGCAGAGCCCACAAAATTCTCATACGACCTTGATACTGAGGCAGTTAAGCATCAGTTACCCTGTTTTATGGTCTATACCTCAAAGGAGGTGCACGATATTTTGCGCACTGGTTTTGACCGCTCGCCACTCTTCAATGGCACCATCTCGGGCATAGGTCCACGCTACTGCCCAAGCATCGAGGATAAGCTCCGCACCTTCGCAGATAAGGAGCAGCATCAGCTATTCCTCGAGCCCGAGGGTCGCAATACCAACGAGTACTACCTCAATGGTTTCTCGTCGTCACTACCATATGAGGTGCAGCTCGAGGCACTACACACAATCAAAGGGCTCGAAGATGTGCATGTCTACCGTCCAGGCTACGCTATCGAGTATGACTACTTCCCACCCACACAGCTAAAGCACACACTCGAGACAAAGCTCATCGAAGGCCTATACTTCGCGGGACAGGTGAACGGCACTACGGGATATGAGGAGGCAGCAGCGCAGGGTCTTATGGCGGGCATCAACGCACACCGCTCTATGCGCGGCGAGGAGGGTATTGTGTTGAAGCGCGACGAGGCGTATATCGGAGTCTTGATTGATGACCTTGTAACAAAGGGTGTAGACGAGCCATACCGCATGTTTACCTCGCGTGCCGAGTATCGCATCCTGCTCCGCCAGGATAATGCCGATGCACGACTAACACCATTGGGATACAAAATTGGTCTCGTAAGCGAGGAGAAACACGCAAATTTGCTTAAAAAAAATGCGGCTGTAGAATCGCTTATTTCGATGCTACGTAAGACATCGGTAAAAATAGGCGAAATTGACAGCTATTTAATTTCGCTTGGTGAGGAGCCTTTGACGCAGGGAAAAAAGCTTTACGACATCATTTTGCGTAGTAATGTGACGATGAAATCGCTAATGACGGTTGTGCCTCGATTGAAAAAATTTGTCGAGCAGAACGATTTTTCAGCAGAGGTCATAGAGCAGGCAGAGATACAAATTAAGTATCGCGGATATATCGAGCGTGAAAAATACTATGCAGATAAGATGCACCGACTAGAAGATATTATCATTCCCGAGGGTTTTGACTACAACGCAATGCAATCTTTGACAATCGAAGCGCGCCAAAAGCTAAGCAGAATTAGACCTACAACCATCGGTCATGCCTCGCGTATTCCTGGAGTCTCACCAGCAGATATTAATGTATTGTTGGTAAAATTTGGTCGATAAATAGAGGGTTGCAAAGCAAAAAGCGAGACATATATATTAAAAGTGTTCCACGTGGAACACTTTTTTTGTTGATAACACAAATTAAAATAAAGCAAAAACTTCAATCAGTATCACACCTGAATTTCTTGTCAGAGTGGTGCAGATGTGTCGCTGACATGAGAAAACCCCGGATGGGTAGTACTTGACGTACATCCCATTCGGGGTTTTGATTGAAGCGGCGCAGATGCGCCACTATCACAAGAAATTCACAAGGAATTATTCAACTAGAACATTCCAGTTGTGAGTATCCTCTACGCGGCCGTACTGAATACCCTGGAGGTGATCGTACATCTTCTTACAAGTCTCACCAACCTTCATACCGTAGTCGTATGTTACGTTGTTATCAAGATCGTAGAGAGCGCCGATAGGTGAAATAACAGCTGCAGTACCGCAAGCACCAGCCTCCTCAAATGTAGCAAGCTCCTCAACTGGGATATCACGCTCCTCAACTGTGAGGCCAAGATCCTTAGCAATCTCACGAAGAGTCATGTTAGTAATTGAAGGAAGAATTGAAGATGACTTAGGTGTTACGTAAGTGTTGTTCTTGATACCGAAGAAGTTTGCAGCACCAAACTCCTCAACCTTTGAGTGAGTAGCAGCATCGAGGTAAAGAACGTTAGAGAAGCCCTTACGGTGAGCCTCCTCGAGTGACCAGATAGAAGAAGCGTAGTTACCACCTACCTTTACGTCACCTGTTCCACGTGGAGCAGCACGGTCCTGATCACGCATGATGAGAGCCTTGATAGCTGCCATACCGCCCTTGAAGTAAGGACCTACAGGAGCACAGAAGATGATAAGATCAGCCTCGTCAACAGCGCGAACACCAAGACAAGTCTTAGTACCGAGAAGTGTAGGACGCAAGTAGAGCGATGCACCTGTCTCGTAGGGAGGAACGAAGTCGAGGTTACGCTTAACGCACTCTACGCAACCCTCAACGAACTGCTCAACAGTAGGAGCGGGAAGGCAGAGACGGTTAGCTGAGTTGATCATACGCTGTGCGTTCTTCTCAGGACGGAACAAACGTACCTTGCCATCAACACCGCGGAAAGCCTTAAGACCCTCGAAGATCTCCAAGCCGTAGTGCAAACAAGCAGCCGACATGTGCATCTTGATGTACTCATCATCGGTTACCTCCATCTGGCTCCACTGACCGTTAGCGTAGTGGTAGCGAACATTGAAAGCGGTCTTGTAGTAGGCAAAACCAAGCTCTCCCCATTTAATGTTTTCCATAGTAAAAAGTTAAGTTTAGTTGGTTATATTTTTATTTTAGGTTGTCTCTAAATTAAGCTAACCCATTAACAATCAATATGTTATATTATCCAATCATCGCACCAGACATGGTCTTATCCTCGGG
>JAEZPN010000074.1 GCA_023413645.1 Bacteroidota bacterium | reverse complement strand
GTCACAATGTCACAATGTCACATTGTCACAAGGGGTGGGGGTGTGTGACAAAGTGTGACTTTGTTGTGACAAGCCGCAATCTACTGCCGCTAACAAATTATCTCAGCAATGGGTAGTACGCCATAGTACAACCCATCGCCTCGAAATTTGCCGAGCGTTGTATCTCACGACTTCTAACAACAAAACTTTGAGCGATAAAGTGCGACATTTCCCAATGCAATATCTTTGATATTTCACTTTTTTTGCCTATATTTGCAAGGATTTATCGCGTGCGTGCGTTATAAGTATGTACGCATGCGTGCGCAACGATAGAGAAAATTAAGTGTAAATAATTGTAAAACAAAATAATAAAAATCTTATGGAGAATTTGCAGAAACTTATTGATACGATTGTTGAGGCTATCGATGATAAGAAGGGTAAGGGTATTGTGTCGCTCGATTTGTCGGGTTTTGATGGCGCTATTTGTTCGAATTTCGTGGTTTGCCATGCCGACTCTACAACGCAGGTCGATGCCATCTCTGCCGGTATCGAGGATAAGGTGTTCGAGGTTATGGGCGAGTGGCCCATGCGCGTCGAGGGTCGTCAGAATGCCTTTTGGGTGGCGATGGACTACAACGACGTAATCGTGCACATCTTCCAGACCGAGCTCCGCGACTACTATCGCTTGGAGGAGTTGTGGGCCGATGCCCCCATGAAGCGCTACGAGTTTGGCGAGTAATATGATTTTGGTGTCGTAAGAATTAGTGACAGAAAGGAGAGAAGTATAGAAAATGGCGAGTATAAATAATCGACCAGCGCCCAAGCCACGCTTCAACTTCATGTGGTTCTGGGCTATGGTTGCGATAGGCATCATTGTCTACGCAATGTTCAATGAATCGGGTCGTATGCCTGTCCGTGGCGACTGGGATATGGTTGAACGACTCATTGAGGGTGGCTCGGTGGAGCGCATAGAGGTTCGTGACCACGAGTCGGTGAGTGTGTTCCTTAACAAGGAGCATATAGACTCTTTGGCAGAGCACAACAAGGAGTTTAAGGATATGCCTCGTGCTGGTGCGCAGATAACCTTCACGTCTCACGGCGATGCGCAGCTCTTCGAGGGCCGCATTGAGGCTGCCGAGGCTGTTGCCAAGGCTGAGAACCCCGATGTGCAGAGCGTAAAGGTTGTATATAACCGCACTGAGAAGGGTTTTTGGTCCTATGCCGTGGAGTTCTTGCCCTGGCTGCTGATAATATTTGTGTGGATATTCATCATGCGTTCTATGAGCCGTGGTGGTGGCGGCGGCGCAGGTGGCGGCATCATGAATGTGGGCAAGGCGCGCGCGCAGATGTCGGACAAGAACAGCAAGGAGCGCGTTACGTTCAAGGATGTTGCGGGCTTGGAGGAGGCCAAGATTGAGATTATGGAGATTGTGGACTTCCTCAAAAACGCCAACAAATACAAAGAACTCGGAGCGAAGATTCCCCGCGGAGCACTTCTCGCGGGCCCTCCAGGAACGGGTAAGACCCTCTTGGCTAAGGCCGTTGCGGGCGAGGCTAATGTCCCCTTCCTCTCGATTTCAGGCTCGGATTTTGTCGAGATGTTCGTGGGTGTGGGTGCTTCGCGTGTGCGCGACCTGTTCGAGCAGGCGAAGAAGGTGGCACCATGTATCGTCTTCATCGACGAGATTGACGCCATCGGCCGTGCGCGTGGCAAGAACTCGGGCTTCTCGGGTAACGACGAGCGCGAGAACACTCTCAATCAGCTGCTTACGGAGATGGACGGCTTCCAGACTAACGCTGGCGTCATCGTCTTGGCGGCTACCAACCGCGTAGATATTCTGGATAAGGCACTCATGCGTGCTGGTCGTTTCGACCGCCAGATTGAGGTGGGATTGCCCGACGTCAAGGAGCGCAAGGAGATATTCGAGGTACACCTCAAAAAGTTGAAGCTCGACAAGAAACTCGACCGTGAGTTCTTGGCAAAGCAGACGCCAGGCTTCGCGGGTGCCGACATCGCAAACGTATGTAACGAGGCGGCACTCATCGCTGCACGTAACGACCACAAATATGTCATGCAGCAGGACTTCCTCGCGGCTATCGACCGCATCGTAGGTGGCTTGGAGCGCAGAAATATGCCTATGACAGCTGCTGAGCGACGCTCTACGGCTATCCACGAGGTGGGCCACGCCGTTGTCATGTGGCGCTTGCAGAACTGCGACCCCGTATTGAAGGTTACTATCATCCCACGCGGCCGCTCATTGGGTGCTACATGGTACTTGCCCGAGGAGCGCGTAAACCACAATGTCGAGCACTTCATGCACAAGATGGCGGGCTTGCTTGGTGGTCGCATCGCGGAGCAGGAGCTCCTAAACGTCACCTCTACGGGTGCTATCAGCGACCTCGAGCGTACGTCAAAGACGGCATACGCCATGGTTGCCTACTACGGCATGAGCCCCAAGGTGGGTAACATCAGCTACTACGACACTACGGGTCAGCGCGATATGTTCACCAAGCCCTTCTCGGAGCAGACAGCACAGCTCATCGACGAGGAGGTACGCCGCATTGTCGATGAGGTTGTGGCCATGACACGCGACATCATCCGCCAGGAGCGCGAGAACATCGAGCGCATCGCCGACATCTTGCTCGAGAAGGAGACCATCTTCTCGGAGGATATCGAGGTGGTGTTGGGTAAGAGTGCCCAGCAGATTGCTAAGGAGGCCCTCGAGGCAGCCAAGGAGGCTCAGGCGGAGGATGTGGCTCAGGCGGAGGAAACCTCGAATAATTAGCAATTAGTAATTAGTAATTAGCAATTAGTGATGTGAGATTGCCACGAGCCTAACGGCTCTCGCAATGACGAAGACTATGTCATCCTGAGTGTAACGAAGGATCTCCTCGCCATGGTCGGCTCACTAACAATGTCATCCTGAGTGCAACGAAGGATCTCAAGGCTTGCACTACTGTCCACCGCCACGGAGACCTGAGATTCTTCACTCCGTTCAGAATGACAGAGTGGGCGTTCAGAATGACAGAGCGAGTGCTCAGAATGACAGAGCGAGTGTTCAGAATGACACCAATGTTTAGAAAGACAAATTAAAACAGACGAAGACTATGAGTGACAAGATGCGAAACCTCATTGTGCGCACCATTAGTGGTGTGGTATTGTTGGGCATAGTGCTTGCTGCGGCCTATTGCGGCAAGTATGCCTACGGCGCTTTTCTGCTGCTTATTGTAGTTGTGGGCATGTGGGAGTTCTACAACATTGCTGCGGCTACGGGAGCCACACCTCGCCGCACGCTCGGCTTGGCTGCGGGTATCGTGCTCTTTATCACTGCATTCGTCCTCTTCGAGGGCTTCGTTGATGCCGATGCTCAGAGTTCGGGCAGTGGTGTGCATATGCTCATTGGCGGCATTCTCTACTTCTCGGCGCTCATCCCGCTGTGCTTCGTCATCGAGCTCTTCTTCGACTCGGAGACGCCTCTGCGCAACGTCGCCACAACGATTATGGGCATCTTCTACGTGGCATACCCCATGTCGCTCATGCTCTTCATCCCCGCCTTCATCACCCCAGAGTGGAAGCCCGAGGCCTTCCTCTTCTACCTATTTATAGTATGGGGTAACGATGTCTTTGCCTACCTCACGGGTATCGCCATAGGTAAGCATAAGATGGCACCCCGCATCTCTCCCAAGAAGTCTTGGGAGGGCTTCTTCGGAGG
>JAEZPN010000071.1 GCA_023413645.1 Bacteroidota bacterium | reverse complement strand
TCGTAGCACATCCCGAGGAGTCGATATTTTAGGAAGAAGTAATCCCCCCCTCTCTCGAACTTACAAGATTACTTGTTGTAAGCCTTCATAACTGAGATGAGGTCCAATACCTTGTTAGAGTAACCCCACTCGTTGTCATACCAAGATACAACCTTCATAAAGGTCTCGTTGATAGCGATACCTGCAGTAGCATCGAAGATTGATGTACGTGCGTCACCCAAGAAGTCAGATGACACTACAGCCTCGTCAGTGTAGCCAAGGATACCCTTGAACTCGCCCTCTGAAGCCTTCTTCATAGCTGCGCAAACCTCCTCGTAAGTAGCTGGCTTCTCGAGGTTAACAGTGAGGTCAACAACTGATACGTCCAAAGTAGGAACACGCATAGACATACCAGTGAGCTTACCCTTAAGAGCGGGGATAACCTTACCTACAGCCTTTGCAGCACCTGTTGAAGAGGGGATGATGTTACCGCAAGCTGCGCGGCCACCACGCCAGTCCTTCAATGATGGACCGTCAACAGTCTTCTGTGTAGCAGTTACAGAGTGAACAGTTGTCATAAGGCCGTTTACGAGACCGAAGTTGTCGTTCAAAACCTTAGCGATAGGAGCCAAGCAGTTTGTAGTACATGAAGCGTTAGAAACGATCTTCTGACCAGCGTACTCAGATGTGTTAACACCGCATACGAACATAGGAGTATCGTCCTTTGAAGGAGCTGACATAACTACATACTTAGCACCAGCCTCGATGTGTGCCTGAGCCTTCTCAGCTGTGAGGAACAAACCTGTTGACTCAACAACGTACTCAGCCTCTACCTCGTTCCACTTCAACTGTGCGGGATCCTTCTCTGCAGTTACGCGGATAGCGTTGCCATTTACTATAAGGAGGTTCTTCTCCTCGCAGTAGTCTACAGTACCCTCGAACTTGCCGTGCATAGTGTCGTACTTGAGCATGTATGCCAAGTAGTCTACGGGGCAAAGGTCGTTGATACCTACAACCTGGAACTTGTCAGCCTGAGCGCAAGCTGCACGGAATACCATACGGCCGATACGACCGAAACCGTTGATACCAATCTTAATCTGTGACATAGTCAAAAAAGTATTAAATTAATAGTTAATAATTTCGAATAAACAGTTTTGTAATTACAAAGTTAATCACTTTTGGTCTAACAAGCAAAGGAAAATTTAATTTTTTTATTAAAAAATTCGCCCTTTTTACCACTTATTGGCTATCGCGATACACTTTTTGCACGTTTTGCCATCGCCGAGGCGAAGACGAAGTCGTTGAGTTCGGGGTTATCCGACATAAGGATATCATCCTTTGTGCCCTCCCACCACTTGTTTCCTTCGTGGATATATACAATCTTTTCGCCAATCTCCATCACCGAGTTCATATCGTGCGTATTTATTATCGTGGTGATGTTAAACTCCTTGGTGATGTCTTGGATAAGGTTGTCGATAACTACCGATGTCTGGGGGTCGAGGCCCGAGTTGGGCTCGTCGCAGAAGAGGTAGCGTGGGTTGAGCACGATGGCACGCGCAATGGCCACACGCTTGACCATACCACCACTAAGTTCTGAGGGATATAGGTGGTCGGCACCCGTAAGGCGCACACGCTCAAGGCAGAAGGTCACGCGGTCGCGCTTCTCGCCCTCCGACATATCGGTAAAGAGGTCGAGCGGTAGGCGTACATTCTCACGCACGGTGGAAGAGTCCAACAGAGCACCGCCCTGAAAGATCATACCCACCTCCTTGCGCACATTCTTACGCTCCTTGAAGTTGAGATCTGTGTAGCAGACATCGTCGTAGAATATCTTACCCGAGTCTACATCGTGGAGTCCCACGAGCGACTTTAGAAGCACGGTCTTACCCGAACCACTACGACCGATGATAAGGTTTGTTTTGCCTGTCTCGAACTCAACAGAGATATCGTCGAGGACTGTGCGGCCCTCAAAGGCCTTAGATATATGATCAGCTCGTATCATGCTCGCATAATTTGTGTTAGGATAAGGTTGAATATCATGATGGCCACAGAGCTCGACACTACGGCACGTGTAGAGGCCTTACCCACCTCGAGTGAGTTGCCCTTAGCATAGTAGCCGCAGTACGCCGAAATCGAGGTGATGATAAAGGCAAACACAGCACCCTTAACCAACGCGTAGGTTATGGCAAAGGGTTCAAAGTAGTAGAAGAGACCCTGCACGTAGTCACCCGGTAGCACAACACCCGTAAGCACGCTCAACGTGTAGCCACCCAGAACGCCCACGAAGATACTAAAGAGCGTGAGCAAGGGGAAGAAGATTACGGTTGCCACAATCTTTGGTAGGATGAGGTATGACGCAGAGTTCACGCCCATAATCTCGAGGGCGTCGATCTGCTCCGTAATACGCATCGTACCAATCTCCGATGCGATGTTCGAGCCAATCTTACCCGAGAGGATGAGTGCCAACACGGTAGACGAGAACTCGAGCACCATCACCTCACGTGTAGCGTAGCCGATCATAAACTTAGGGATGAAGGGCGACTCGAGGGTAATGGCCATCTGGAGCGCCATTACGGCACCGATAAATGTCGAGATAATCGCCGTAAGCGATATAGAGTTGAAGCCGAGGGCCTCAATCTCGTAGGCTATACGACGTAGGTATATGCGCATCTTCTCGGGACGCGAGAAGACCTTACCGAGTAGCAATGTGTAGCGTCCTATGCTCTCTAATAGTTTTATCATACTACGTTGTCTCTTTTAGTGCGTTACTTAATCTCCTCAAAATCTACATACTCGCCCTGGTCGCTCGCCTTCTTCTGACTCTTTGCCGAGGCGTTACCCTGCGTCTGCTGCTGGGTTCCCGTTTGGCGGGCATCTGCCTGCTGCTGCATCTGCTGCACGAAGTCCTCAAGACGCATGCCGCGAGCAAAGCCATAACCGGTGAATCCTGCACCTGGACCCGCATTGTTGCCGCCCATCTTGCCATTCATAGCATCGCGATACTCCTTCTCCATCTGACGCTTCATGCGGTAGAACTGCAACCATATCAAGCCGATAACGATAAGGGCTATGATGAACATGCCGAGCATGAACCAGCGCACCGCGGGGAAGAATATTGGCGGTAGTATTACGGCAGCCAAGAATGCCAATGTAAAGAAGGGGTACTTCTGTGCAAAGGTGAGGAATCCGTAGAATATTATTTTGAGAGTGTTCATATCAGTCATTTTATGGTTATAACGCACACACTATGGCGTTAAACATCATGCAACCGACAAAGTTACAAAATAATTCACAAACGACCAACAAATTTCCTCTATTTGGCAATATGTGACCCTTTTCGGGGCAGAGAATGCGATATAATGAAAGCTATATAAACCGTGCTCGCTGCCACTTGCCGTTGGAGGCGGGTGTAACCTCGCGCTCCACGATGCCCGTCAATACATCGGCGGCATCGTCGTGGCGGTTGGCCTTAAAGAGGCGGCGGAAGGTGGTGAGGTGGGCATAGAACTCGGGCCAGCGCTGTGCCCAGTCGCGCGGCATGCGTATAGTATGGAGCACCGTAGCAGAGTTCGAGAGGATGCGAGCCTCCTTATTTCCGCTCTGGTGAAACCACTCCACACACACCTTTGGCGAGAGGCGCTGCAGGGCACGAGCAAAGCCCCTGCCACCATTGTTGCTCTCCACCGCAGCACGTAGCGTGTTATTTGTGCTAAACATAGCCGACACAAGGCGCTCGGTATACTCCATCGACTCGCGCGAATATACCACATCCGTAACATATATCACCCCATCAGTATCAACAACATAGGCGACTGCACACAGATAATCCTCGCCCTCATCTGCCGTATCTACATAGCTCGCCCTCGCCACCACATCGCGCGGCAATATCTCATACTCACGGAAGTTATCACCATATAGAAGTCCCTCCTTTGTCGAGGGGTGCCCCTGATACATAGCCTCGAAGCGTACGGGGTCGAGGCGGCGCTTTGCAAGGAGCAACTCCCTACTCTGCTGCTCGGGCCACAGCGCCTCGCCCTCAGCACGAGGGTCTATGTCGGTAGGAGGCGAAGCCTTAAGTGCCTCGAAGTTTAGCACCAACCACGTATCCTTATCCACGTTGTCGATATCCTCGAGCGAGCGGAGCTCACGCCAGGGCTCGGTGCGCATAAGTGTTCCTATGAGATCCTCCTCGTGCCAACGCGTAAATACTATTAGTTCGCGCGACGTGTTGTGCATGCGCGTACGCACGACAGAGGTGTACCACTCCCAGCAGTTCTCGCGCACAACGGGCGACTGCGCCTCCATGGCATCCTTATAGAGGTCGTCGAGGATGAAGCAGTCGACACGGTTTCCCGTCAGCGAACCCTCACGGCCGACACTAATAAGCTCACCCTTATAGCCGATAATCTCCACCTCATCTGAGGTGCGGATGTAAGCGGCGGGCTTCGTACCCTGCTTTATGGTTGTCTCGGGGAAGATCTCGGCATACTCCCTCGACTCGATGATGCGCTGCACTCGGCGATTAAACTTCGAGGCCAGCGTACCCGAATACGAGGCGATAGCGATGCGCATATCGGGGTCTAAACCAAGCATATAGGCAGGTAGCAGCGTCGTGCTACCCACGCTCTTGCCATGCTGCGGCGGCACCGAGACTATAAGTTTAGGAATGCGTCCCTGGGCAAAGGCCTCGAGGATGGCATAGTAGGTGCTATGAAAGGGTGTGAACTCCAAGAATGGGTAGACTCTCTCGGCGAAGTCGCGAAACGATACTCTCTCCATAGGCATACGATTAAAGATTTACAGCCTCAAGCATCTCATCAAACGAGAAGTCGTTGATAAGCTCCTCCTCACCATTGTTTGTCTTGAACTCCCACCACACGGGACGAAGTGCTACAATGCGATTTTGGTTGTACCTATCGCGCTCGACAACAAGAGTCGTAATTAGGCGACACTCCACATCGCCATCGTTGAGCGTAACACTTCCGGAGAAGAAGTCGCCGAGACCTATTTTCTCGAAAAGCAGCTCGGCAATGTTAAAGTAAATTGTAGGTGTTGTTTCGTAAATAGTTAGTTTCATAGGGTTTATTATTTGGTGAGGTGTTTTATAAATTAGTATTCAATTATTCGTCGTCGTTAAAATCCTATTTCGGTCGCTTTTGAATCTATTTTGACCTAATTTATAAACCCCTCATGGTTATTTTTGGTAAAATATTTGTAATTATAAAATAAATGGATTAACTTTGTGGTGCAAATATAAGTTCAAAAACTTGTCTTGTCAAGTATTTTATTCAATTATTTAATATAGATTATTTTTATATGGAAACGGTAGGCGAGCGCGTAAGACTTATGCGCAAACAGTTAGACATGACGCAAGAGCAAATGGCACAGCGACTTGGCATCGGCAAGGCAGCACTCTCGATGATCGAGACAGGCAAGGCGCGCCTATCAGCACGCAATAAAAATATCTTGGTTCAAGATTTTAACGTCAACCCCGATTGGATTGAGACAGGCGATGGCAAGATGTTCAATGCTGAGCCCGACCTCACCTCCTACAACCTTCGCACCGACCGCTCATTACCCCTACAGAGCGTACCCCTCTACTCTATCGAGGGTACTGCAGGCCTTATCCCCTTGTTCGAGCAGCAGCAGCAGTTTGAGCCAATCAACTACATCAACATCCCCAACTTGCCAAAGTGCGATGGTGCGATATATGTTGTTGGAGACTCGATGTATCCACTACTTAAGAGCGGCGACATCATTCTATATAAGCAACTTAACGACGTGCGCGATGTCTTCTGGGGCGACATGTACCTACTCTCGATAGACATCGACGGCGAGGAGTATATCACCGTTAAGTATGTGCAGAAGTCGGAGCACGAGGGTTACATACGCCTTGTGAGCCAGAACCAGCACCACGCAGACAAGGAGGTAGCAATAGACCGTGTTCGCGCAATAGCCCTTATCAAGGCCTCTATCCGCATGCACACAATCGGCTAATAGTGAATTGACCCTTTAAAACGCACCTATATTAATGAAAAAGATAGCAACCACCCTACTTTTGACATTTACAGCGCTATGCTACGCCTACGCTGCTAACCCCGAATATATAGTCCTTGCATCAGAGGATGTAAACCGCGACAAAGCGTGGCGAGAGGTTGTTGATGCCTTAGCCGAGAAGCACGATGGAGCGGTGGTGCTCTTTGCGGAGTCACCATGCGAGGCATTGGAGAGCCTACGAAAGAGTGCACCTCGCTATGTTGCCGTTGTCGATATGCCCGAGAACATAGGTCGCGACTATGTTATAGATTTTCACCACATTAGCCGCAACATTGATAGCGATATCTATGCCGACTTTATGTGGGGCATTATCACGGGTTACGACGCTGAGGCAGCAATGCGCATGGTAAATAATAGCACCGAGCCCCTCGTAGTGAAGGATGCCGTGGCTACAATCATGGAGCTCAACTCTGCAAAGTGGTTCGACAACTACGCATGGGGCGATGATCACACCAAGGGTCTATGGGGCCAGAAGCGTGGCTTCGAGGGCGAGATTACAACAGGCATGGTTGCACCCGAGCAGGTGTTGCCCAAGTTTACAGAACTCTATGCCGAATACGACCCCGACCTTATCGTAACTGCGGCGCACGCAACACAGCAGAACCTCGAGATGCCCTACTCGTTGGGCAACCTCAAGCCCCGCAACGGTAAGCTCTACGCCGTGGATAGATTTACGGGCGAGGAGTGGGATTTGAAGGAGTCGGGCAAACGCCGCGTATATACCGCCGTGGGCAACTGCCTTATTGGCGACATGAACAACACCAAGGAGAGCATGGCTGCGGCATGGATGAATGGCTCCAACGCTGCGACAATGGTGGGTTACGTCGTTACAACATGGCATGGCCGCAACGGCTGGGGAGCACTCAAATATTGGGTATCGAATCCCGAGCGCTACACCCTTGCAGATGCAGTCTACATCAACCAGCAGGACCTTATCCACCAGCATAACGAGTGGACACCAGACCTCCTTAAGGAGCGCTACAACTATTGTGACGGCTTCATGGAGGAGCTTACAATAGCTGCCGACAGAGTAGCTGAGGTTACTGGTCGCGAGATAGACTTCGACAACGCCCAGGATTGGGATATGATAGGTTTCTGGCACGACCGCGATGTTTTGGTCTACTATGGCGACCCCAAGTGGGAGGTGCGCCTACAGAGCGCTGGCGAGCAGGACTACACCGTAACAGCAGAGCGCAAGGGCAAGCGCTACATCGTGACAATCACTACGGGCGAGAACTTCAGTATGGAGAAGATGCGTGGCGACAAGTTCAAGCAGGAGCACGTCCTCGACTTGCCATTTAGCTACATCTTCCCCGAGAGACTAAAGAGCCCAAAGCTAAAGGGCGACAAGTGGGGTAAGGCTGTCGTTGACGAGAACTTTATGCTCCTATACGACGTGGAGTTTGAACCCTCGACAACCTACGAGGTAGTCATCAAAACAAAGTAAGCATCCGACTAAAAAATATGGGACTATCCACGCCGGATAGTCCCATATTTATATAATAGTAGTAGCCTAAATCTCGAAGAAGTTCTTGCGGTTGGCAAACTGCTCCATGACACGCGCCATGGCGATACTCTGGCGAGGTGTAAGGCGTGCAGAGGAGCCACGACCATTTACGATGCAAGACACAAACTCCTGTATCTCATAGCGTAAACCTGGCTCATCCCACTTATAGAAGTACTTCTTGTTGCGGTTTTGATCCTCGTAGCGCAGCTCGAAATAGTCGGTTTTCCACCATGGCGAGGGGACATAGACATAGCCCTGCGTACCCGAGATAACGAGGTTGCCCTCGGTCTTTACGCCCAAACCCAACTGGAACGATGCCACAGCACCAGGATAGCGCACTATACCTCGAGTGTAGACATCCACACCATTCTCATTCAAGCGGCTGTAGATGTTTATATCTGTGTACTCCGTGCCTAAAAGTTTGATGATTGGGAGCAAGGGGTATGAGCCCATCTCGTAGAGCGAACCACCAGCCATAGCGGGATCGAGCTCGCGCTTAAGTTTATCCTCACCCCAAAGCTTCGACTCTGAAGCATCAATACCCACGACATCACCTATAAGGCCACTCTTAACGAGCGTAATGAGGTGGTTGAAGGCGGGCGAGTATGCCGTCTTATTTGCCTCCATAAGCATCAAACCACGCTCCTTGGCGATTGTAAAGAGTTCCTCAGCCTCGGCCTCGCGCAACACCATAGGCGTCTCACAGATTACGTGGCGACCATGCTCCAAAGCATACTTCGCCTGCTCGTAGTGCAGATTGTGTGGCGTAGCGATATATACTGCATCAGCCCTCTCCACAGCCTCCTCGAAGCTCTCGGCAACGAGGTTCTCGTTGAGTGCGGCAGCGGCAGCGCGGTTGATATCATAGAGCGCCGACACAGAGGCGGCATCGACCTTATTAACCTCGGCATAGAATCGCTGGGCAATACGACCACAGCCCACAATGGCAATATCTACGATAACCTCGCTCTCGGCACGCAGCATGGTTGATGAGACACCCTCGGTGCGAGGCAGGTAGACAACCCTGCAGAACTCCGAAAGGTAGTCGAACTTACCCTCCCAGTCCGAACCTATGGCAAAGATGTCGACATCGTATTTGAGGATGTCGTCGATCTTCTGACCCACATAGTCCTCGATGATCACCTGGTCGACAATGCCCGTAGCCTTAACAGCCTCAACACGCTCCAACACGTTGTTGCGCACATTGAGCTTGCCACGCTCGCGGTCAAAGCTATCGTTTGTGACACCCACGATGAGGTAGTCACCCAACGCCTTTGCTCGGCGCAAAAGGTTGATGTGCCCCTCATGTAAGAGGTCGTAAGTGCCGTATGTAATAACCTTCTTCATTATTTATTGTCCTTTCCGTAAATCTCTTCTATATACTCCTTGCAGTGTATACACTTGCGTATCTGCTCGTCGGTTGGCAGCTTGCGCCAGTCGCCATATACGTTCGTTAGGTAGGCATCCATATCCTTAGGTACTGGCCACTGCTCACCCTCGAAACGTGCCTTCGAGAGAGGAAACGCATCCTTCATAAAGAAAGTATGTCGTGCCCAACCCGTACCCAACGTGTAGTGATACTCATTGCGTGGGTTAATAAGACCTATAAGGCGCAGAATGGGATTAACCATACCGAAGCAGATGCCCTGCACAAGGCGTATCATAGGTTTTCGCACCCAGCCCCAACGTATGTAGGATGTGATATGCTGCAAGTTGTTGTAGATGACAGTCGCAGCACGCGCCGCGAAGTAGTTGGTCTTCTCTATGGCGAAGATATCGAAGCCTATGCCCGCCCATTTGTAGTAGTTGTAGCGGCGATTTGTTGTCGAGACCCTACCCTCGCGCTTGCGAAACTTACCGAAGGTGTTCACGTAGTCGACATCCGTGCGCATGGAGTGGTAGACAAACTCCTCGCTATCGAGCTTCTCGAGGATGCGTTCGAGGCGCTTGCAGTCCCTCTTTAGGAGCACGATATCGAGATCATCATCCCAGGGTATGTATCCCTCGTGACGCGCAGCACCGAGCAGCGTTCCCGAACTTAGCCACCACTCTATACCGTTGGCATCGCAGATCTCTGCAACCACGCGCAACATACGCAGCAACTCCATTTGGTCGCGCCTAAGCAGCGAACCATCGGGGTTATACCTTGCTCGTAGAGCCTCGTTATCGAAGTTTGTGGCCATAGTTAGAAATCTATCATCAGGCAAATTTACACTTTTTTTTCCAAATAATAGGATTATTTCATATCTTTGTGAGTGCTAAACCGAACTTATGTGGCAATGAAACGCTTAACGCAGTGCATAGGATGGTTCCTTAACCGCATAGTTAAGACACCATTAAATATCGCGGCATATGTCGCTAACCTCACCACAACCGTACAACCCGGACGTGTGGTGTGCCAGTCACACGGTTTCAAGCAGTATAGCTGCAACCCCCGCTACCTCACAGAGTATCTACTCAAGCACAACCCCGAATTCGAGATATATTGGGTATTCCGCAAGGGCGTGAACACCGCGGAGCTACCCGAGGGCGTCAAGGCCGTGCGCTTCCGCTCATGGGCCTATTTGAAACTTATGGCATCTGCCGAGTTTGTATTCTCGAACGTGCGCACCGACCCATGGCGCGTATATTGGCATAAGCGCCCAGGACAGAAGTACGCGATGTTGTGGCACGGAGGCGTATCGCTTAAGCGCATCGAGGCCGATGCCATCAATAGCCTAAGTCCCAGCTATATACAACGCGCAAAGGCCGACTCACGCATATGCGACCTCATGATATCGGGATGCCGCATGCAGACCGAGCTCCAGGCAAATAGTTTCTGGTATAAGGGTGAGATTTTAGAGCGTGGCATACCCCGCAATGACATCTTCTTCGACGCAGCACGTCGTAGCGCCCTACGCCAATATGTCGCCAACCACTACGGCATAGAGCCCTCATCGCGCATCGTGCTCTACGCCCCTACATTCCGCTCGAACCACTCCACAAAGCCATACGCCATCGACTGGGGCAAGGTTATGCCTGTGATTAGTCGCATGTTTGATGGCGAGAAGGTGGAGGTATTGGTGCGCATGCACCCCAACCTTATCGGCAGGGTCGACACCTCGCACCTCGTGGATTTCGAGGGCGTACACGACGCTACGCGCTACCACGATATGCAGGAGTTGCTCTCGGTTGCCGATATGCTTATCACGGACTACTCGAGCTCGATGTTCGACTTTGCAATGCAGGGTCGCCCATGTGTTATCTACGCCACCGATGCCGATGCCTACGACCGCGGTTTCTACTTCAACCTCAAGGAGTTACCTTTTCCTCTTACGGAGAACCAGGAGCAGCTTATCGACACCATAGAGCACTTCGACAGCGAGGCATACACCACACGTCTTAACACCTTCTACACCGAGCGTGTGGGTCTAAAGGAGGATGGCCACGCCGCAGAGGCACTCGCCGAGTGGATGGTGGCACACCGTTTGTAGACTCTCATTATCGTCACAAAAAATTGGCAATTCTGTTGCCGATTTTATTTTTATTTCATAACTTTGTGACTATAATATACACATCTAAAACTCCGACATATTATGAACAGAGAGTTAGCACTAAACCCCAACAAGGTAGTTGCCTTCTTGGGTAAGCCCGCAAGAGAGTTCACAAAGGCCGACATCATCAACTACATCACCGAAAACGAGATTCGCATGGTCAACTTCATGTATCCCGCAGGTGATGGTCGTCTCAAAACGCTCAACTTCGTAATCAACAATGCGGCATATCTCGACACGATACTAACATGTGGCGAGCGCGTTGACGGCTCGAGTCTCTTCCCATTCATCGAGGCTGGCAGCAGCGACCTCTACGTCGTGCCACGCTTCGCGACAGCCTTCCACGACCCCTTCGCTGAGATACCCACGCTAACCATGCTCTGCTCATTCTTTAACAAGGATGGCGAACCCCTTGCTTCAGCACCCCGCTACACACTCCTCAAGGCATTGCGCGCCTTTAACGAGGTTACGGGCATGGAGTTCGAGGCTATGGGCGAATTGGAGTACTACGTCATAGCTCCCGACGAGGGTCTCTTCCCCGCTACCGACCAAAAGGGTTACCACGAGTCGGCCCCCTACGCTAAGTTCAACGAGTTCCGCACCGAGTGTATGGCATATATCGCACAGGCGGGCGGACAGATTAAGTATGGTCACTCGGAGGTGGGCAACTTCACCATCGACGGCATGATATACGAGCAGAACGAGATTGAGTTCTTACCCGTAGCCGCAGCAGATGCTGCCGACCAGCTCGTCATCGCAAAGTGGATAATCCGCAACCTCGCATATCGCTACGGCTTCGACATCACCTTCGCCCCCAAGATTACTGCGGGTAAGGCTGGCTCGGGCCTCCATATCCACATGCGCATAATGAAGGATGGCAAAAACATGATGCTTGACGGCGGTGTGCTCTCGGCAACAGCTCGCAAGGCTATCGCCGGCATGATGGAGCTCGCACCCTCAATCACAGCATTTGGCAATACCAACCCAACGTCATACTTCCGCCTTGTGCCACACCAGGAGGCACCAACGAACATCTGCTGGGGCGACCGCAACCGCTCGGTATTGGTGCGCGTGCCACTCGGTTGGACAGCAAAGAGCGACATGTGTCAGATTGCCAACCCATTGGAGAAGCCACACGACTACGACACATCGCAGAAGCAGACCGTGGAGATGCGCTCTCCCGATGGCTCGGCAGATGTCTACGAGCTTATCGCAGGCCTCGTCGTAGCATGCCGCTACGGCTTCGAGTTGGAGAATGCACTCGAGATTGCCGAGAAGACATACGTCAACGTGAATATCCACAAGAAGGAGAACGCAGCAAAGTTGAACGACCTCGCTCAGTTGCCCGATAGCTGTGCAGCATCGGCAGACTGCCTCGAGCGCCAGCGCAACATCTTCGAGTCTCGTGGTGTATTTAGCCCCGCGATGATCGACGGCATATTGAAGGCGTTGCGTGCCTTCGACGACCGCACCTTGCGCGAGGATATAGGCAACGACCGCGAGCGCATGCTCGAGCTCGTTCACCGCTACTTCCACTGCGGATAATAGCATTCAGATGGTAATGTTAACAGGGCTATCCAACGACTGATTGGGTAGCCCTTGTAACATTTCGAGTGATAGAAAAAAGTGATAAAAAGTGCTGAAAAATTGTGATTTAGAGAATTTTTACTACCTTTGCAGTCCCAAAGCAGATATCTATGGGGTTGCGAGTGACTATCGCAACTGAGTGATATCGAAGTTAAACACTTAATTATTAAACAATTATGAAGTCAATTCAGATTAACGGTACTGCACGTGCGGAGTTCGGTAAGAAGTTCGCTAAGGCAGCTCGTCGCGAGGGTCAGGTACCTTGCATCATCTACGGTGGTGGCGAGGAGAAGGCATTCACTATCGACGCAAAGGAGCTCAAGCAGCTCATCTACACTCCTAACTCTTACATCGTTGAGCTCAACATCGACGGCGTTGTAGAGAAGGCAGTTATGCGCGAGGTTCAGTATCACCCTGTTCGTGAGCAGGTTCTCCACGTAGATTTCTACCGTATCCAGGAGGGCAAGCCCGTTGCAGTTAACGTTCCCGTACGCCTCACAGGTAACGCTGAGGGTGTTAAGATCGGTGGTAAGCTCGCTCTTTCAGCTCGTAAGCTCACAGTTAAGGCTCTCGTTGAGTACATTCCCGATGAGATCGTTGTTGACGTAACACCTTTGAAGGTTGGTCAGACTATCTTCGTTGGCGATCTTAAGGAGGAGAACCTCACATTCGTAACTCCTGCTACTACTGCTGTTTGCGCCGTTCGCGTAACACGTGCTTCACGCGCTGCACAGTAATCGTAACGAGACTAATAACTTTACGTTATGAAGTATCTTGTTGTCGGGTTAGGCAACATCGGAATGGAGTACGCCGCAACCCGCCACAACATTGGTTTCAGAGTGTTGGATGCCTTAGCCGAGGCATCCAATATCTCTTTTACGACGGTGCGTTATGGCGCTATGGCGACACTCAAGCACCGCGGCCGTACCATCTTCCTACTCAAGCCCTCGACATATATGAACTTGTCGGGTAAGGCTGTCCGCTATTGGATGGACCAGGAGCGCATCCCCCGCGAGAACCTTCTCGTGGTGTCGGACGACATAGCACTCCCCTTCGGCACCTTCCGCATGCGCAAGAATGGCTCGGAGGGTGGTCACAACGGCCTTCGTAACATCACCGAGTTGTTGGGCGATAACCAGTATGCACGCTTGCGCTTTGGCGTTGGTGGCGACTTTCCCCGCGGTCACCAGGTGGACTATGTCCTTGGTGACTTCTCGGACGAGGAGAACAAGCTTATGCCCGAGCGTTTGAAGCTCTTTGGCGACGCTATCCTATCGTTCGTGAGCGTAGGTGCAGACCGCACGATGAATAGCTACAACGGCAAGTAGTTTAAGTAAAATAGTTAAATATAATGGAGGTATCCCAGACGGATACCTCCATTATATTTATATTATGAAAGGTCTCGCTCTGTCCATCTCTTCCTCAAGACCTCCTCTTTTCGACCTACCTCCTCCTGATGATTGATATCCCATTTGCATCCACAATATGGACAGGTGTGCTCAGTAGTCCAACTATGCAATGCAACAGTAGTGCGCACAAGTTTACTCGCATTCGTAATCTCCTTATTATAACTATCTGGAACACCACCACTACCCATACTTTGCCAACCCGTAGTAGTCCTATACTCTATACCATGATCGGTTTTTCGAGTCTCCACGGCATCACAACAGTGACACATAGGACAGCGCATTGAGTTCACAACACCAAGAAATTCTCCCAAGAAGGCCAACATAAGTATAGCTCCAAGACACAATATAACAAAATATCCAAAGCCGAAGAAGTTAGCATATATCCAGTTATAGCCCACTTTTACTAATACCCACCACAAGACCACGCTCATAATCTTCACGACATTGTTTCCAGCTGTCTCAAAGAGCAATGACACCAAGAAAAACCATACAAAATAGACACAATATACTATGACGAAACCTATAACGAAGGTAAGTACAAAGAACCAGAATCCACCTCCATGGAAAGTGAAGGACTCCGACATATCAATCAGTGGTACAAACGCTGCATTCCAGAATAGATATATAAGGAACAACCATACGGGGAACATCAACATTTGACCAACATGACGATTGAAGTTTTTGTGAAACATTCCATAGGACATACCACACTGACGAACGCCCCAACCTCCGAATATCATTAACACACAGGGGACTAATGCCATCATAAATAGCACTATGCTATGAAATGTGGATAGTTCATTTCCAGAAAGACGCTCAAACTCTGCACCTGCAAACGCCACTCCTATTGCGGGTATGAGTGCAACAAAGTACAGCAAATAGTACATCCACGCTTTATCGTAGGACCTATCTACGCGACGCAACAACCAGATGATGGCTGCCGAGAGTAATATCGCACACGCAACTATAGCCAGCGACCACCACCCAATATTTGCTACACCTTTGAAAAGGTTGTAGAACGCCGTTGCAAATGGTTCCAATTTTTCAATAATAACTGGAACTTCTGCCTCTTCAATATAGGTTTCAGCATCAAAGTTCTCAACAAACTCCTCATCCTCAATCTCTTTCACCTCTACATATTGCGAAGAGCAACTTGATGCCAATGCCATCACCGCAATTAGAAGTGTGAATAATTTTATTATAGATTTCATGGGTTAATAGCGAGGTCCTATAAAATAATCATGCAACAACGAAGCGCCAGGACCCATTGATGCGCTTGCCGAAGAGTGTTTACTAACACAAAGTTAGCAAAACTTTTTTAATTTTCAGCATTAACGCAGACAAATTAGTTGGGCTACCTGGATACCTTATAAAGAGAGCGCAGACCGTAGGTCGAGCAATAAATATCTCTCATATCGGCTCAACCAACAACAAGTGAGAATCAGAGAGCACAACGCCAAAACGACATTAAGAGAAGGTATTATGTTTGCATGAGAGCTGCTTGCAGGGCTGTGGTGTTATTGGTCGCGATGCTTGCATCGTGGCACTCACCCAGCACCGCAATATGTTCGACGAACATCTCTCGCCACAGCGTAGAAAACAAAAAAACGACCCTCGAATGAGAGTCGTTTTAGTTGGGCTACCTGGATTCGAACCAAGAATGACAGGACCAGAATCTGTAGTGTTACCATTACACCATAGCCCAATATTTGTTTTTGACGGTGCAAAAGTAGAACAATATTTTTGAATTGCAAAGAAAAATGTGAAAAAAATTTCATATCTTTGTTAAAATTTTTCAGACGATAACATAAATAAGACTATAACACACTGATTATGAGAGCAATAAAGTCGCGATTGATTTTGATGAACTTTTTGCAATTTGCAGTATGGGGTTCATACCTAACATCCATGGGAGGCTATCTCTTCGCAAAAGGAGAGGGAGACCTCATCGGTTGGTTCTACGCAATGCAGGGCATAGTATCTATATTCATGCCCGCAATCATGGGTATCATCGCCGACAAGTGGATCCCTGCACAACGCCTTTTGGGCATCTGCCACGGTGCTGCCGCCATTTTCATCGCGGGTGCGGGTTACTTTGCGCAGAGCGACCTTATAACTCCCATGTTCGTTCTCTACTCGTTGAGTGTGGCGTTCTACATGCCAACGCTTGCCTTGTCTAACTCTGTTGCCTACACCTCACTCGAGCAGGGTGGCTACGACACCGTTAAGGCATTCCCCCCAATCCGTGTATTCGGCACCGTAGGTTTCATTGTAGCTATGCTCATCTGCGACTTCGCGGGTTTCCAGGCAAGCCACATACAGTTCTACCAGTGCGCACTCATCGGCGTAGGCATGGCACTCTTCACACTCCTACTCCCCCACTGCCCAGTAAGTAATAGCGCGGGCAACAAGAGCCTCATGCAGCGCCTTGGTCTCGATGCCTTCAAGTTGTTTAAGAGCAAGCAGATGGCATTGTTCTTCATCTTCTCGATGTTGCTCGGCGTATCGTTGCAAATCACTAACGGCTTTGCCAACGGCTTTATCACATCGTTTAAGAACCTCCCAGAGTTCGCCAACACCTTTGGCGCGAACCACGCAAATGCCCTTATCTCGCTTTCGCAGGTGTCGGAGACATTGTGCATACTCCTTATTCCCATCTGCCTTAAGCGCTTGGGCATCAAGAAGGTTATGCTCATCGCGATGTTCGCATGGGTATTGCGCTTCGGCCTCTTTGGCCTCGGCAACCCCGGCGGTGGTCTCTGGATGTTCATCCTCTCGATGATTGTCTATGGCGTGGCCTTCGACTTCTTCAACGTATCGGGTTCGCTCTACGTCAACGAGAATACTAGTGGCGAAATGCGATCATCAGCACAGGGTCTCTTTATGATTATGACTAACGGCATCGGCGCTACTGTAGGCACACTCGGCGCACAGGCCGTAGTGAACAGATTTGTGCCCACGGCCGTAGATAATGCTTGCTCGTTGTGCTCTACGCCTGTGGTGACAAATGGTAACGCCATTGCGGAGGGCTGGAGTGAGACATGGCTCATCTTCGCGGGCTATGCACTCGTAGTAGCGCTGCTCTTCTGGGTGCTCTTCCGCTATAAGCACAACCCTAACCAGATGGCTGACATCAAGCACTAAGATATAAATATATGGAGGGTGTTTCGCGACACCCTCACTTATCTATTATGGCACTACAACCCTTAGCCGAGCGTCTGCGTCCACAGAACCTCGACCAGTACATAGGACAGAAGCACCTCGTAGGCGAGAATGGCGTATTCCGCAAGTTCATCGCTACGGGCAGTGTACCCTCATTTATCCTGTGGGGCCCTCCTGGTGTGGGCAAAACGACACTCGCGAAGATTATCGCCAACACCCTCGACCGCCCCTTCTACACCCTCTCGGCCGTGACATCGGGCGTCAAGGAGGTGCGCGAAGTTATCGAGAGGGCTAAGAACCAACACCTCTTCAATGCACGCCCCGCCTTCTTGTTTATCGATGAGATCCATCGCTTCAACAAGTCGCAGCAGGACTCACTGCTCGGCGCTGTGGAGCAGGGCATAGTGACCCTTATTGGTGCTACTACCGAAAACCCCTCGTTCGAGGTTATATCGCCACTTTTGAGCCGCTGTCAGGTCTATGTGCTTAAGCCCATGGAGGATAGCGAGCTGCAAACATTGCTCGACCGCGCACTAACGACAGACACCGAGCTTCAGAAGCGCAATATCGAGGTTAAGGAGACCGAGGCGTTGTTCCGCTTCTCGGGTGGCGACGCCCGTAAACTGCTAAACATCCTCGACATCGTTGTGGGTGCTACGAATGGCGACATCACGATTAGCGATAGCTACGTTACGGAGTGCTTGCAGCAGAACATTGCCCTCTACGACAAGTCGGGCGAGCAGCACTACGACGTTATCTCGGCATTCATAAAGTCGGTGCGTGGCAGCGACCCCAATGCCGCTATCTACTACCTCGCGCGTATGCTCGCAGGAGGCGAGGAGCCTCGCTTCATAGCGCGCCGCCTCGTGATTCTGGCATCCGAAGATGTGGGTCTGGCCAACCCCAATGCCCTACTCTTGGCCAATGCCTGCTTCGACACGGTGCATAAGATTGGCATGCCCGAGGCGCGCATCACGCTTGCCGAGACTACGATATATCTCGCCACAAGCGCCAAGAGTAACTCGGCATATGCCGCCATAAATCAGGCCCTGGCAATGGTGAACAACGACACCACAAACCGCCCCGTGCCACTACATCTGCGCAACGCCCCCACGAAACTTATGGGCGACATGGGCTATGGCGCGGATTATAAATATGCCCACGACTATGCGGGTAACTTTGTGCGTCAGGAGTTCCTACCCGAATCACTCTCTGGCACACGCTTATACACACCCAATATGGGCAATGCCCAGGAGGCGAAGATTGCCGAACGCATGCGCGCACTCTGGGGTGACAAGTACGAGAAGTAGAGTAACAAAATGTCAGTTGGCAAAGTTTTTGCGAACAGAAAATATTATTATAAAAACATAAAACGAAGACTAAAACTATGGCAGTAAAACCGCTTTCAGATCGCGTATTGGTTAAGCCCAATCCCGCAGAGGAGAAGACCGCAGGTGGTCTCTTCATCCCCGACACAGCAAAGGAGAAGCCCTTGATGGGTAAGGTGGTGGCAGCAGGTCCTGGCACCGCAGAGATTAAGATGGAGGTAAAGGTTGGCGACACCGTGATGTATGGCAAGTACGCTGGCACAGAGCTCCACTACGAGGGTGAGGATTACCTCGTTATGAAGCAGGCAGACATTATTGCAGTTATTGACTAACAACAGCAATTAGCAATCAAGGAGGTCGTTAAATTTTATTTCGAGGCTATTTGTCAGCTATTTTTTAGGTTGTTGCGTTTTGCATCTTGCAGGCAATAGTGGACTATTGTCAAAAGTTGCAAAACGAAAGAGACAAAAAAGAGCGACAAAGAGACCGAAACACATTGATAGCGGCCACAAATTATTTTTACAATAAAATTTATAAGACCGACAAATATGGCAAAGGAGATCAAATATAATGTAGAGGCTCGCGAGCTTTTGAAGGAGGGCGTTGACGCACTATGCAACGCTGTTAAGGTAACACTCGGTCCTAAGGGTCGCAACGTGATTATCGACAAGAAGTTCGGTGCTCCCCACGTAACAAAGGATGGCGTAACAGTAGCCAAGGAGGTGGAGCTCGAGGATACATTCACAAACATGGGCGCACAGATGGTACGCGAGGTAGCGTCAAAGACTAACGATGACGCTGGTGACGGTACTACAACTGCAACTGTTCTTGCGCAGTCACTCATCTCAGTGGGCATCAAGAACGTTACAGCGGGTGCTAACCCCATGGACCTCAAGCGCGGTATCGACGCTGCGGTAGCAAAGGTCGTAGAGTCGCTCAAGTCGCAGAGCCAGGTTGTAGGCTCAGACATCGCAAAGATCGAGCAGGTAGCTACAATCTCAGCTAACAACGACTCAAAAATCGGTAAGCTTATCGCCGAGGCTATGGCTAAGGTCAACAACGAGGGCGTTATCACCGTTGAGGAGGCTAAGGGCACTGAGACACACGTAGATGTTGTTGAGGGTATGCAGTTCGACCGCGGTTATATCTCTGCTTACTTCATCACCGACACCGAGAAGATGGAGGCACAGCTCGACAAGCCATATATCCTTATCACCGACAAGAAGATCTCAACAATGAAGGAGATTATGGGCATCCTTGAGCCCGTGGCACAGAGCGGCCGCTCACTCCTTATCATCGCTGAGGATGTCGATGGCGAGGCTTTGTCAGCACTCGTAGTAAACAAGCTCCGTGGCACACTCAAGATTGCAGCATGCAAGGCTCCCGGCTTTGGTGACCGCCGCAAGGAGATCCTCGAGGATATCGCAACACTCACAGGTGGTACCGTTATCTCTACTGACAAGGGCATGAAGATCGAGGATGCAGGTCTCGAGACTTTGGGTACTGCAGACAAGATTACGCTCAACAAGGAGAACACCACTATCGTGGACGGCGCAGGCTCTAAGGAGGCTATCGCAGCTCGCGTACAGCAGATTCGTGCATCTATCGAGAATGCAACATCTGACTACGACCGCGAGAAGTTGCAGGAGCGCCTTGCGAAGCTCGCTGGTGGCGTAGCTGTTCTCTACGTAGGTGCTGCTACCGAGGTTGAGATGAAGGAGAAGAAGGATCGCGTAGATGATGCCTTGGCTGCTACACGTGCCGCTGTTGAGGAGGGTATCGTTCCTGGTGGTGGCGTAGCATACATCCGCGCCGTAGAGTGCCTCGAGGGCATGAAGGGTGAGAATGACGACCAGACCACAGGTATCCAGATCGTTAAGCGCGCTATCGAGGAGCCTTTGCGCCAGATCGTAGCTAACGCTGGTGGCGAGGGTTCGGTTGTTGTTAACAAGGTTAAGGAGGGCACAGGTGCCTTCGGTTACAACGCTCGCGACGACCGCTACGAGGATATGCTCGCTGCGGGTATCATCGACCCAACAAAGGTGTCGCGCGTAGCATTGGAGAACGCTGCTTCTATCGCTTCTATGTTCCTCACAACAGAGTGTGTGTTGGCATCGAAGAAGGAGGAGAGCCCACTCTCTACTATTGCAAGCGCAGGTGGTGGCATGGGCGGCATGATGTAATAAGTCGTCTAACAAGGTTGCTATACAACCTATTAGAAATAGAATTGGGGTGTCCGCTTGGACACCCCAATTTACTTTTTTTGCACCTCTCTATTTTTTCTTACTGAACACACAAAGCCCCAGCATCGTAATCGCACCGTTAAGGATGATAAGCTCGTAGCTGAACTGGTAACCATAAAGCCACTCAGCGGAGTTTGCCGAGAGGATGTAGCATATCGTGGGCGAGGCGATAGCGATAACGGGTATTGCACCTGCGCGCACGCTACGGCGCGTAAAGATGCCGAAGGCAAAGAGACCCAACAACGGACCATAGGTATAGCTTGCCATGGTGAAAATCAGCGTGATAACACCCGAGCTACTAAATGTGTTAAACACCACTATCACACCCAGCATAACAAGTGCAATGGCTGTATGCACACGCTTACGTCGGCGCTCCAACTTTGCATCATCCGCACGCTCCGAGCCCATTATGTCGAGCGTAAACGATGTTGTAAGGGCTGTAAGTGCCGAGCCTGCCGATGAGTATGTCGAAGCGACAAGACCCAACAAGAAGAGCACGCCCATAACGACAGGTAAGCCCGCCTCCGTTGCCACATGACCAAAGAGGCTATCGCCAGCGACATCAATACTACGACTCGCAGCAAAACCATACAGCAGCACACCGAGGGCGAGGAACATAATTATAACGCCCACCTGAATAAACACCGAGGTCATCATGCTGCGCTGCGCATCGCGCCTATTACGGCACGAGAGCACCGTCTGCATCATATCCTGGTCGAGACCCGTCATCGCAACAACCAAGAAGATACCCGCCAAGAACTGCTTCCAGAAATATTTCGTATCTAAGGGGTTATCCAAGAACATCATGCGCGAGAGGTCGCTATCGGCGATATAGCGCACCACGCCCGAACCATCGAGGCCCATGGTGCGTGCAAGGATGAAGATAGCAGTGGCGAGGCTACCCACCATAATCACCGTCTTAACCATCTCGACCCACACAACAGACTTTACACCGCCCTTACGCGTGTAGAGCCACACGAGCGACATCATAATAGCGGCATTTACAACAAACGGAATGTCGTAGTGGTCAAAGAGAATGGTTTGAAGTACCACACATATAACATATGCACGTAACGCCGCCGAGAGGGTCTTAGCAACGAAGAAGAACCACGCTCCCGTGCGGTGTGCCACAATGCCAAAGCGCTTATCGAGGTACTCATACAACGACACCACACCCAACTTATAATACAGAGGTACAAGGAGATATGCTATCACAGCATAGCCCACGATAAAGCCGAGACATGTTTGCAGATAGGAGAAGTTGTCCGTAAGCACCGTGCCAGGGACAGAGATATACGTCACGCCCGACATTGCGGCACCCACCATGGCGACAGCCGCCACGGCGCGATGTGTGCTACGACCACCCGTAAAGAATGTGGCATTGTCGGCACGACGACTACTGCGCCATGCCACAAAGAAGAGCATAGCGACATAGCCCAATATTGTAGTGATGATTGCTAAAGTAGACACCGCCTAACCCCTTAGTTATTAGAAGTTATGTGCCTTGCAGTAGCGGGCAACAGCATCGGCGATGCGCTCGCCATCCAACGCTGCAGAGACGATACCTCCGGCATAGCCAGCACCCTCACCCGCGGGAAACAAGCCCTCGACCTCGGTGTGCATAAGCGTCTCGGGGTCACGAGGAATACGCACAGGGGTAGAGGTACGCGACTCCACACCCACGACGATAGCCTCATCCGAAACAAATCCCTTCATCTTCTTGCCGAAGGTTGCGATGCCGCTACGTAGGCGTGCGCCAATCTCCTCAGGCATCCACAAATCGAGACGCGAGGGTGTAAGACCTGGGATATATGATGTCTTGGGCAGTGAGCGCGACTCACGGCCATATACGAAGTCCGAGACACGCTGTGCGGGAGCCACCTGCTTGTCGCCACTATGCTGGCGTGCGAGCTCCTCGAACAACTGCTGATAGCGTAAACCCGCCAACTCGCCCCACTCCTCTCTTAGGTGCGCGAAGTCCTCGAGGCGCACCTCTGTAACGAGGCCCGAGTTTGCAAAAGCGGAGTTACGACCACTGGGCGACATGCCATTAACCACCGACTGCGTGGTATCTGTCATGGCGGGAACGATGAAGCCACCAGGACACATACAGAATGAGTAGACGCCACGACCCGCCTCCTGGCTTACGAGCGAATAGCTCGCTGCGGGGAGCCACTCACCACGCTCATCGCGGTGATACTGGATGCTGTCGATAAGCCTCTGAGGGTGCTCAATACGCACACCCATAGCGAAGGGCTTAGCCTCGACAGCGATGCCCGACGTGTACAACAACTCATATATATCGCGTGCCGAGTGTCCCGTAGCCAAGACTACGGCAGCACCCTCAATAACGTTGTCGCCAACCTTAACACCCGTGATTCTACCCTGCTTAACGACAAAGCCCGACACCTTACTCTCGAACAACACCTTGCCACCATGCTCGTTGATGGTGTTACAGATGTTCGAGATGATGCGTGGGAGCTTATCCGTGCCGATATGTGGATGTGCCTCATAGAGGATAGCGGGATTTGCGCCATGCCATACGAGGGTCTGCAACGCCTTGTTGTAGTCGCCGCGCTTCTTGCTGCGTGTGAAGAGCTTACCGTCGGAGAAGGTACCCGCGCCACCCTCGCCAAAGGCGTAGTTTGAGTCGGGGTTGATGTCGCCACCACGGTTGATCTGCGCAATGTCGCGCTTACGCGAGAGCACCGACTTACCGCGCTCCAAGAGTATGGGCTTGAAGCCGAGCTCTATGAGGCGTAGCGATGCGAAGAGTCCCGCAGGACCCGAGCCTACGACGATAACCTCTGTGCCATTATCTACCGAGGGGTAGTCAAAATGCAGGGGTGCGGGCTGAGGCTCCTTGTCGATGTATATCTCGAGCGATAGGTTGACCTTTGCCATGCGCTGACGAGCATCGATGGAGCGCTTCACGACACGCGCAAGAGCTATCTCGCTCTGCTTGATGCCGAGACGCTCGGCGGCACGTGCTATGTAAAACTTCTCGTCGGCAGCCTGCTTGGGCGATAGTTGCAGTGTTATGGTCTTTGGCATAGTAACTCTCTATTAGTTAGCGTAGTAGACGTTAATCATATGCCGCTACTACGACATTCAAGATACAAAAATAGAAAAAAATATGCGAAAAAGCGTAATAATGTTGTGTATATTGCAAAAAGTTTTTACCTTTGCACCGCTCAATGACAGAAATACATGAGCACACTCGTTGGTTTACGGGTGTTCAAGATCCTGCGGACATGGTGTAATTGGTAGCCACGTCAGACTTAGGATCTGATGCCGAGAGGCGTGGGGGTTCGAGTCCCTTTGTCCGCACAAGGTTTTGAAGACGAGCAGCGAAAGTTGCTCGTCTTTTTTTGTCTTGTGCGTCCAAAGGGACTCGCACCTTCGGTAGCGCCTCGGGCGACTTGTCTTCGTTGGGTAGCGATGTGCTACGTTGCATGCAACTATGGCAATGGGCTGAGTACATCTGCTCATGCAAGCATGACATATGCACTCAACCCACTCCCACAATCTACGATTGTCCGCACAACACTCCCCTTCTCGGTCACCTCTCGACTTCTGCGAACGTTCGAGTCCCTCGCTGTACATCCCTAACCGCATTTGCAATCTAACAAATATTTCATTACTTTGTTATGAACTATATAACAGCAAGTAAAAATTACCATTATGACAACTATTGTTATCATAACATTTGTAATAGCGCTTATAGTAGTCATCTTATCGGCAATTCTCGTTATTCGCCATGAGCGCAAAAAACGAGAGATTATCAGCACAGTTACTTCACTCTCACGCGGAGAAAGTTCAGAACGAGACCTCATATATCGTCTCGTAAAATCAGGCATACCCTCATCAACTATCTTTCATGACTTATATATTCCAACCAAGCGGGGACATACACAAATAGACCTCGTCGTTCCGACCAATGTAGGCATCTTCGTTATCGAAGTGAAAGATTACAGTGGATGGATATTGGGCAACGGTAATCATGATAGGTGGACACAAGTATTAGCCTATGGTCGAGAAAAGCATCAGTTCTACAATCCCATAAAGCAAAATGCAGGACACATTGAGGCATTACGTAACACATCTGAGCAGTTGCAAAATGTACCAATATACTCTATAATAGTATTTTACGGATCTAGCATTCTTAAACAGATATCTAACATTCCATCCAATTGCCAACTTGTATATCCCCGATCTGCAGCAAAGCTTATTAGGAACATCATATCAAACGCATCACCAGCGCCATATACAAATAAGTGGGAGGTTATGGATATATTAAGGTCTGGTGTTGAGAATGGTAATAATGAAGCGATTAGAAATACACATTTACTCAAAGTGCAGCGGGCAAGCAATGGCAAATTTAATTCGACATATTCCTACTCATATTTCCATTTCCCTCGCTTTTTTAGACATCGCAGACGACGCTTTAGATTCTAAATATTGTGTTTTTCATTTGGATGTATAGACGGAATTTGTAATTTTGAGTCAATTATTCACACTAAAACTTAACGCCTATGAAGAAGTATAGCCTGCCGCGTGGCAGGCTATATTTGTTTACGTATGTCTTATCTACTTGCGCTTATAGTTTGTGCGGATGTAGTCCATGACCTTGAAGCGTGTGGGTTGCTTCTCACCATCTAAATCTACAACATCAGTTGTTATCTGCAGACGCTCGCCGCGAATAACGAAGTCGTTGATAAACTGCGTGATAAGGTCGCAACTATAGATATATGGCAGGCCCGCCATTTTGTGGTCCACATACTCCGCAGAGTAGAACCAATAGGGCGAGTCGAGCTTCTCGAGTTGCTCCACGATATATGCCGAGCCGTAAAAGCCCACGCCAAGCATAGACGAATGGTCATAAGGCACATTCCTATCCGACGTGCCATGGAAGAGCATCATGGGAGCGGGCTCCGACTTGAACTTAGGCTTGCCCTTAACAGAGAAGATAGCACCTGCACACGACACCACAGCGGCATATCTAAAGTCGGCGGGCAGCACCTGGGCACGCACATCACCGTTGCACCTCATCCACTCCGCCTGCACTGCCGTAATAGCACCGGCACTCGAGCCGCCAATCATAATCTTCGAGGTATCGACACCCCACTCTTCGGCATTTGAGATAACGTAGTTTGTTGCGGCATACATATCCTCAACTGCCATATTAACAGCATTTTGAAAGACATCAATCATAGCTACAACGCCACCATTAGGGTCGAGGTTCTTAAGACCCAACCGATAGTCAATAGAGACAACCACTACACCCTCACGGGCAAGGTGGTCAAAGTATATCGAGTAGTACTCATGGTTACGCTCACCCTGCACGAAGCCTCCGCCAAAGGCGAAGATCATACATGGGCGCGGAGCATCTGCCGCCTCATCAAGCGCATACCTATCAAGGTATAGCTCCTGGCCGTCGTGCGTAGCAAAGTGGTATGTATCGCACACGACTTCCTGTGCCGAGAGCGCAAAGCAACTCTGCACCATAACCACAAAAAGAAGCACTATCTTTCTCATACAAAGGTATTTGTCAATGTTATTTATTCCATTCGCCAATCTCCATATTCTTAATCTCACCGCCCTCGATATCGAACCTCACGGCCGTACGCACACGGTGTATGCCATAGATACCCGCACCACCAGGGTTTATATGCAGCAACTCATAGACGGGGTCGTAGATGACCTTGAGGATATGCGAGTGCCCTGAGATAAATATCTTGGGGCGCGCACCATGAATAAGTTGCAGAGCCTTAGGCGAGTAGTTACGCGGATAGCCTCCAATGTGCATCATAAGCACCTTGCAGCCATCCACCTCGAAGCAGTTGCTCTCGTGGTAGATGCGTCGCATAACGCCACCGTCGATATTGCCATAGACAGCGCGCAGGGGCTTATATGCCGCAATTGCATCGGCCGTCTCCAGCGACCCGAAATCGCCCGCATGCCACACCTCGTCACAGGGCGCGAGGAACTCCTTGAGCACATCGTCGAATGTGCCGTGCGTATCTGATATTACTCCAATCTTCATGCCACTACTCGAATTAAAAGCCATGCCACGCGACATATGGTGGCAAAGACAAAGATAGTGAAAAACTCTTGTATCGATAGCGTATAGCGACAATAAAGCATCAAAATTTGGTCAGTTTGACCGATTTTTACTACCTTTGCTTGATTTTAATCAACAAACAACGAATAATGGCACCAACAAAACGTATAGGATATATCGATGCACTGAGGGGACTAACCATGATTTTGGTAGTCTTCAGCCACATATACCTGCCCAATACGACACCTCTAAACCAGTTCCTCATCAACTTCCGCATGCCACTCTTCTTCTTCATCAGTGGTTTCATCTCATTCCGCATGGAGCAGTCGTGGAGCGGCAAGGAGACTGTATCGCGACTCGGAAGCAAGGTGCGCACAATGATCATCCCGGCACTCGTCATAGGACTGATATATACCATCATGAATGGCACCGTGGAGATAAGCTACTTCTTCACCCACGATAGAAAGATGGGTTATTGGTTTACGTTTGCGCTGTTCAACATGCTGATAATCTACTACATCGCACGTTGGATACACTCACGCCGCGGCAAGACCTCGCTCAAAGTCTTTGTCAGACGCCTCTACATCCTCGGACTCATCTTCTTCGTTGCACTATCAGACATGTCTATATTGGGCAACGTGGGCAACATCTTCACCCTTGGTCTCTCGTTCAAATACTTCCACTTCTTCGCCTTTGGAGCCCTCTGTAGCTGCAACCGCGAGTGGTTCGAGCGCATATTCGAGAATGGTATCAAGATGGGAACTATCGTCATCACACTATTCCTATTGTCGTGGGCTGCAATAGTTAGCAAGAGCAACCCCGAGCCCATAATAGCATATATCGGTGAGCAACCATACTTCATCATCAGGGGCATCGTCGTTGCCATCATCGGCTACTGCGGCATCCTCACCGTCTACGGTTTCTTCCGCCGCTTTGGCGAGTTCTTCTCCGAGAGTAAGGTGGGCAAGTCGCTGCAGTTTGTGGGTCGTAACACGCTCGACGTATACCTGCTCCACTACTTTGTATTACTCGGCATGCCAACGATGCTTCGTCCCTACATCGTAGATACCACAAACCTCCTTATGCCACTTGTTGTAGGCATGGGCGTAGCGGCAACAATTGTGGCAGTATCTTTGCTCATATCACGCATCTTGCGCCTTAGCGACCATGTGGCATACTACCTCCTTGGTGCGCGCGACGTGAAACTCGGAGCAGACAAAAACGTATAAAACCAGTAAAACATAGAGGTTATGAAGAGAGCTATACTAACCATCGTCGCAGTGCTCCTTGCGGGAGTTGCGACACTCAGCGCACAGCAAAACCTTTGGCAGAAAGAGCCACTTAAGTCCCCCGAGATCAATGCCGACAACAGCGTTACGATACGCCTCTACGCCCCCAATGCCGAGAGCGTAATTCTCGTTGGCGACTTCGTGGACAACGCCTCTATGAGGTGTAATGCAGAGGGTGTATGGGAGTATACATCGAAACCTCTTGCTTCGGAGTTGTACTGCTATTGGTTTAATGTCGACGGCATAGACCACGTGAACGACCCCGCAAATAGCTACGTCATGCGCGACGTAGGCTCACAGATGAACTACTTCATCATCCCTGGCGAGCGTGGCGACCTCTACGCTGCACAGAACGTACCCCACGGCACTATGTCGAAGGTGTGGGCAAAGGTTAGCGACGGCCGCGAGCGCCGCATGACCATCTATACCCCAGCAGGTTACGAGGGCGGCAAGGAGAAATACCCCGTTCTCTACCTCTTGCACGGCATGGGTGGTGACGAGGACGCGTGGTCAGCGACAGGCCGCGTGGCAGAGATCATGGACAACCTTATCGCTGCGGGCAAGGCCGAGGCTATGATTGTGGTTATGACAAACGGCTGCACGCAGCATGTCTCAGCCCCCGGCTACTCGCACGAAGGCATGTGGCGACCCTATATGAGCGGTTCTATGGATGGTTCGTTCGAGGCTATGTTCCCCTCGATTGTGGAGTGGGTTGACGACCACTACCGCACCAAGGCTAAGAAGTCGCAGCGCGCCATTGCGGGTCTCTCTATGGGCGGTTTCCACGCAATGCAGATTTCAAAGGAGTACCCCACTATGTTTGACTATGTCGGTCTCTACTCCGCTGCTATATTTCGTGGTAAGGAGGGCATCGAGACATACGCAAACCTCGAGGCGAAGCTCGACCGTCAGTTTAGCGAGGGCGTGAAGCTCTACTGGATAGCTATCGGCAAGGATGACTTCCTCTACAAGGAGAATGTGCGCTACCGCGAGCTACTCGACAGCGAGGGTCACCCCTACACCTACCGCGAGAGCGAGGATGGCCATATCTGGCGCAACTGGCGCATATACCTCGGCGAGTACTCCCAGCTACTATTCAAGTAGGCCATGAGCTTAAAACCACTATACGAGGCACCAACCATGGAGCTTATCACCGTAGTTGTAGAGCGTGGCTTCGAGGCCAGCTATGGCGAGGCTGGCGACAACTTCGACATTAACGACAACGGAGAATTTTAGACTATGACACTCAAGCGATATTTAACTGCGCTGCTTTGGTTTTTTGCGACACTATGCGGTGTGGCATGCCACGAGGAGCCAAAGGGCAATAACGACACCAGTAACGATGTCGAGGAGTTGGTATCTATAGCCATTAACGCCGAGGACACCTCGCGCACAGTCCTCGACATGGAGGCGCAGATGGTGCGCTGGCAGCAGGGCGACAAGATTGTAGTTATCGAGAACGAGATTCGCTATGCTACAAGCGAGGAGGCTGCGATTGATAAAAATGGTCGTGCGCAGTTCAAGGCGACATTCACAAAGGATACCACTGCCGACACCTACGCCTACGATGCTATCTACCCCGCCGAGAACGTATCATTCACCGAGGGCATAAATAGCGAGTATGTGAGGGTTACCCTCCCCGCCGTACAGCACCCCACAGCCACCTCTTTCGACCCCAAGGCCGACATTCTTGTTGCCGAGCGCGTGACATGCTCTGAGCAGCCCACAGAGCTAACCATGCGTTTTAAGCGCCTTGTTGCTATGGGTGAGTTGACACTTAGCAATATGCCCGAGGAGTGCTACATAACAAGCGTCACACTCCGCATGGACGACAATGTCATCATGGCGGGCTGCAACCTCGTTAACTGCGCTGAGGAAAGAGTCTCTGACTATGGCTACGACAGAGAGTCTTACACCTTAAAACTTATCTACGACAACCCCATCGAGGCCTCCGAGCCGATATACTTCACATGTAACCCTGCAACCATTGTCGAGGACGAGGAGTTCGAGGTGGAGGTTACAACTGTCGAGGGCACGACATATAAGCGCCGTGTAACCCTCACCGAGGGCAGCACCTTGGAGTTTAAGGAGGGTGACCTCAACCGCTTCAGCGTCGATATGACCGATGCTATCGGCGAGGATGAGGGCAACGACGAAGAGGAGACTCTATGCACCTTCCGCCGTGTTACGAAGGTTACAAGTGGCAAGGCCTACCTCCTTGCTGCCGAGGGTTATATCGCCATGGCTATCGTAGACAAGAACTACGACTACCTCCAGATTGCGGAGGGCGACAGCGATAACGACGGCGTTATCACGCTCAAAAACTGCAACAATGCCTTTGTTATCGAGTCTACGACAGGTGGATATACCATCCGCCAGACTGTTGATGACCGCTACCTCTATCAGTATAACAACTACAACAGCTTCAACTTGGACGCAGCACCCAATCAGGGCAACGTGTGGAGTATCAGTGCCTATAATAATGGTAATACGTTCACCATTAAGAACAACTCGAAGAATAAGTTTATCCAGTATAACGGCGAATATGAGTCGTTTGGCAGCTACTCTAAGCTCCAGAACGAGGGCGTTCGCCCCATGCTCTATGAGTTGGATGGCGACATCGTTCTCGGCGAAGATGAGGATGAGAATGGCAACGAGGGCGGCGACACACCCATCGTCACTCCCACTGGCGAGTGGTTGGAGATGCCTGCAGACCCCGATATGAGCAAATATCCCAACGCTGTAACCGTAACGGTTATGGATGGCGACGAGCGCAACTACACCCATTTCTACGATAAGAGCACCTATACGACAATGTGGGTGGCATATCCGCTCGAGAGCAAGCATATGGGTTCATACTCGCGCCCCAGCAACTGGGACTGGAACCCATATATCGACCAGGCATACCAGGTGAACCTCTGCAACCGCAGCTATACGGACTCTGATGTCCACGTGCGCGGTCACCTTATCCCCAATGCCTCACGTAACGGCATACAGAATATGCAGATCCAGACCTTCTACGTAACTAACTCTGTACCCCAGGTGCACACCAACTTCAACAGTGGCATCTGGCAGAAGCTCGAGGCGGCATTGCAGGATATTGGCGAGAAGCAACTTATATATATCGTTACGGGTGTAGCATTTAATAAGACGGGCGAGAGTAAAACCATCAGCTATACTACGGCTAAGGACGATAGCAAGCAGGTGCCCATCCCCAACTACTTCTATAAGGTTGTGCTTAAGGTCGCTACCAACAGCTCGGGCGAGGTGACAGATGCCTCAACTGTGGGCTTCTGGTTTGAGAATAAGGCCTACTCGGGTAGTGCCTATGAGAACTACACCGCCACTGTCGACCAGATTGAGGCATGGACTGGCTTCGACTTCTTTGTCCACCTCCCCGACACAATCGAGAATGCTGCGGAGCAAAACAACTCCTGGACCACCTTCAAGAGTTGGTAGGGAGAGGATTAGAGAATTTAGAGAACTTAGGGAGTTTAGTGACTATACATCAATCGCTAAGCTCCCTAAACTCATTAAATTCCCTAAACTAACCGAGACATTTCAAGTCAGAAGAGCGCCGAGTGCAACACACCCGACCTCCATTAGCACCGAGACCTGATTTGGAGTCAGAAGGCTGCAGATACAACGCTCGGCAAAAAAAATGTGGATAGACTGTACTAAAACGTACTGCCTATTCACATTTTCTTTTGTTAGCGGCAGTAGATGTCTGCCTTATCACTTCAAATCACCAATGCGGGGTTAGGGATAGGAATATCTCAAAATTAATACCCGGCATGGGGCGTGAGAGTACGGAGAGATACTCCTCGTTAAAGAGGTTATTTACCGCACCTTTCACAGAGAGCTCCGCCCACTTAAAGCTAAATCCTTTTTCAAGGGATATGTTTGACATGAAGTATGGTGGGAGCTTGCCCGTAAGCGATATATCGTTGGATGACATAGTATATCGCTCGGAGTAGTAGCACCACTTATAGAGAAAACTCCATGAGCGCCATGTGAGGCGACCTGTGACGGTTGATGATAGCTCGGGGACATAGGGGAGCTGCTTGCCCACAGATTGGTCTGCGGGAGTGCGAGGCTCGCCGACATTTATTGAGGGTGTCCACGAGAATGTGCCATTTAGGCCGAGCTGCCACTCCTTAGCAAGGGCTACGTTGAGGTCTCCCTTAAGCTCGATGCCGTAGGCGTGCACATCCTTGATATTCTCGGGCGAGAAGAAGCCCTTGGGTGTGGGGAGCCATATAATCCAATCCTTGATGAAGGACTCAAACCAGCTCGCCGAGCCACTCAGCGAGTAGATGCCCTCCTTGCCCACAGCGAAGGAGAGGCCTGTGTCGTATGTCCATCCCGACTCTTTGCGTAGGTCGGGGTTACCGCCAGGGAGGAAGTAGAGGTCGTTGAGCGAGGGGAAGCGGAAGTTGCGCGACACGGATGCCTTGGCGATGACGTTACCCTCCTTGGATACCACACCGTCGATGAAGAGCGCGGGGATGATAGGTGTCCACTCGCGGCCGAACATCTCCTCACGAACTACGAACGATATACCGAAGCGGTCTATGGGACGCCACTTTGCCGATACAGAACCCGAGAGCTCGGGGCGTCCCTTGCGGTAGCCCACGATAGCCTTGTTACCATCCTGACGCACGATATTCTTATCCTCGCTCTCCACGATGTGCTGGTGCAGCGAGAGGTTGGCCGTGAAGAGCCACTGGTTGCCAATGTAGTACTCGCCATCAACCTGACCATAGAAGGTATTGATGCGACTGCGTGAACGCGTCATATGCGCCATGGTGCCGTTGCCGACATCGCGCTTATAGTCGTAGGCCATCCACGTGTAGATGTATCCCGCCTTTGCGCCGAGCTTCCAGTTGCTGCGCACATGGTCCCACGACATCACACCTCGGAATGTCTGCTCGCGCTGGCGGTTGTCGAAGTCGGTGGCGTCGCCATGATCCACGGTGAGCATCGCGAGTTCGCGGTTGGAGTTTATATACCAAGCATTTAGGCCGAGGCGGTCACCCTTGCCCGTGTTGTAGTAGACCTCCTGCAAGATATGCAGATCTTTGTACGAACCACTGCGGTTGCGCTCGATGGGATAGTACTGGTCTACGATGTTCATATCCTCATCGTAGATGTTTATCTTTTTGTCGTGGTTGCGGAATTTGTAGTCGTTGGGCGACGACGAATATACGGCACGTGTCGAAATCTGCCAATGGTCGTTGCCATAGGTCAGGCGCAGGAACTCATCGAAGGTCTTGAATGAGCCTATGCCCTGTACATACTGCAAGCCGAAGCCACGCGCTTGCGCGGGTTTTGTCGAGAGTTTCACAGCACCACCCAAGCCACCACCCGTCTCATTTACCGAGGATGTGCCATGCAGCAGCGAGGCGTCGTCGATGAAGTATGAGGGTATCATCGAGAAGGCGGTCATGCCGAGCATCGGGTTGTTTATCTTCATGCCGTTCCACGACACCTGCGTATGCGAGGGTGAGGTGCCACGAAAGGCGACGGTAGAGAGCGTAGCACGACCATAGCTCTTAACGAATATTGCCGAATTGAACGTAAGGACATCAGCCATAGAGAGCGATATGTTCTCCTTGAGGGCCAGCGTGTCGAACTTGGTCTGCTGCGTGCCTATCTCCTTGATAGGGCGGTTACCATACACCGAAACCTCGGGTATATGGAGACCCTTACGCACCCAATCTTTATCATTATTAACCTGTGCAACAGCGAGATAGGGCGTAATCAATATCGCGAGTATGAATAGTAGTCTTCGCATAGCCTTAAGGGTTATTTCCAGCAGAATGCGCCAGGGATGATACCAACATAGAAGCTATCGAGGAGCTCCCTATCCTTTGAGTAGCGATACACCATGCCCTGTTGCACATAGTCTATAGCATCGGCAATATAGACATCGCCTGTGCGGGGGCAAATCGTAAGGCCGTAATATAGCGTACCGTTATATGGTAGAAATGGGCGCACGGGGACGCGGTCTGCCGTAACATCCATCTCCCACACATCGTCATTGAGCCAATATATTTTGTCCTTTGCGCCATTGAGCTGCACCTCCGAGGGCCAATCGCCGAAGTCGAACTTGAACTGCTGCTCGATGGTAAAGCTCTCGGCATCTATGCGGTAGAGCGAGGGTGCCTCATGGCCATAGGGCGAGCCCTCGTAGCCACCATCGGTCACGGTCCAGAGCTTGTTGTTGCAGTCCATGACGAGTGACGTAGGCTGAATGCCCACGACAAGTTCATCTACGACCTGGTCGGTTTCGGTGTCAATCTTGATGATGCGATTCTGATACGACCAGCAGTTGACAAAGAGATACTTACCATACTGCACCATCTGCTCCGTAGAGCCCTGCTCCATGGTCATGTTCGGTATCTCGATGTAGCCCGTAACCTCGTAGCGCTTGGGGTTGACGATAAAGATGCGGTTATCCCAAATCTGCGTGATGTATGCCTTCTCGTCCGAGACGAAGTGTATGTAGCGTGGCGAAGTGAGGTTTGTGATGCGTCCCACCTCCTTGAAGGTGTTGATGTCGATGGCAAAGACCACATGTGAGTTGTTCACCACCACCCAGCCTATGCCGTTGCGAATAATCATACTCTGGCACACATCGCCGAGCTTCATGGCGTTAGCACGATAGAATACCTCGTTCTGCACCGTTTTTGTCGTAGGGTCGTAGTACGAGAGCGTGGCGTTGCCATACTGGAAGTTACCCTCGTTGCAGATAAAGAGTCCCTCGCCCGAAGCCGAAGTGTCGAACTCCTCCTCGAGGCCATACTCCCACTTCATGCACGAGATGGGGAGCAGGAGTAAGCCGAGAAGTATATACTTAACGAATTTTGTCATACTACTTTTTCATATTATAGTCGAAGAAGCCAAAGACCTCTGTCGAGACCTCACCGAGCCAGCCACTCTTGGTGTTGACACCCACCTGCACCTTCACAAAGTCGATGTAGTCCAAGTGAATAGGCTCACACTCGCAGTCTATGGCATTCGAGATTTTGAAGTGGTTGGCATTTGCCTCTGCACCAGCATTCTCCTCCTCTGTGAGGCGATCCACGGGGCTGAAGTTATCGGCATAGCCCCAGTCATACTCCACATTTACCCAATATGAGCCATTACCCGAGGCGTCATAGTTACGAGGCTCAAGGCATGTACCTGTGAGAGTATAACTATCCTCCTCAATCCAGAGTGGATAGTAGTAATCCTGACGGTGGAACTGCGCGAGGTAGTCCACCTCGCCATGGTTGCCGAGGTTATCGGTCCACTGCACGGGCATACCCGCACCGCTTGGGCGATAGTATGTCACGGCGTAGTTCTGTATGGTCGAGGCCTTACCCGTCTCCGAGCCAGCCAACTCATACCATGTATCATCGGGCTCGCCGTTGCCATTCTCATCCTGCATAACCCACACGATGCCTGGCTCTGAGGAGCCGCTAAATGAGTTACCCAGAATACCGAGGTCGTAATCGCCGCTATTCTCGATGCTGTGGTCGAAGCCCACGACGATATATCCGCCGAAGCCTCCCAACGACACCCAGTTCTCCTGCGCTAAGCGCTCCTCGGCATAGGCTATGGCAGCCTCCATTGTTGTCTGTGTGCCGTCGAAGCCGCCCGTCTTAAGCTCGTTGATAAACTGACCAGGAGCGGGAGTGTATTCGTACACCCTATTCCAATCCGCTTTGGATGAGGCATTTACCTCACGGCGATAAACACCCTCCTCGTAGGCCGTAACAACGAAGTTGCGGGTGATTGTAACCTCGCCCGTGCCACGCTCCGCAGTCGCCTTTGCGGTGATGCGATACTCGCCAGCGCTCTCTGCCACAAATGTAAGGCTCGACTCCTCTGAAATAACCTCCTCGTCGCCCTCAACACTCCACGCATAGGCTACGCCCTCCACCTCGCTTATAGCAGAGGGTGCAATGCGCAGTTTTCTGCCCGCTACGGTGTGGTAGGCCTCGCGGTCGAACTCCCAGACGAAGGGCATATCCTCAGGATTTACCACCTCGATTGTCATAGTGTCGCTATGTGCGCCATCCTCATTCGCGGCACTCGCCACAACGGTATAAGTGCCCAACGCATCAGCCTCGAAGGTGTAGGCAAGCTCCTCGCTAACAACCTCATCGTTGACGCTCCACGCGAAGCTTGTAGCAAGCGATGTCTTACGCACCGAGGCGTTGAGCTTTACCTCCGAGCCCACCGCAACGGTAATGTTATCACTGCCTGCGATGGTGACCGTAGGTATCTCCAGCTCTACCACATCGACACGAATCTCCTCGCTATCCGAGCCCGTATCAGTCGTCACGGTAAGCAGGATGTAGTACTCGCCAACTGCCTCGCGCATAAACGCAAGCGACGCATCGTTTCCGATAAGGCGGCCATCCATCCTCCAGCTGTAGGTAGCGCCCTCGGCATTATCATACGATGGGGCAATAATCACCTCGCGGCCCTGCTTCACGGTGTAGATGCCAGAGTCGCTATCGAGGTATATCTTTGGAGGCAAAGAGGCTGTAATCTCCTCGTCGATATTGCACGACGAGGCGACTACAACCATCACACATAAAAACAAAAAATCTAAAACTCTTCTCATTATCTGTTATTTATCAAAGCGTACAGCTACGTCATCGTAGGCGAAGTATCCCGGAATGGTGAAGCCATATTTGCCTCCCATCTCATCGGAGTAGCTGAAGTTGAAGCGTACCTTAGCCACAGCACCCAGCTCGCTCAAGTCCCACTTCTGCCAGTCGGTGACTACCTCCATACCATTAACCAAGTAGAACTCAACCTCGCTGATAGGCTCTGCATAGGCATCTGCAGCGACATCATCGAAGCCCTGCGCCACAATCTTCAGCCATGCATTCTCAGTCAAGCCTGTCCAGTTGCCACCGAAGCTATTGCCCGCCTCGCTCTTAACGCCCATATATAGCTGATTGAGCGTGTAGTTGGTATTTGTAACATACATATGGTCTATCACGCGAGCCTCGCCATCGGCAAAGATAAGCTCTGGCAGGTTCTCCAC
>JAEZPN010000118.1 GCA_023413645.1 Bacteroidota bacterium | reverse complement strand
TCGCTTACAAAACTTTATGGTGTACCGATATACATTATAAAATGCGCACGAAGATACGGATTTTTTTTGAATTGACCAATCATTTCTCCGCATATTTGCATTTTGGTAGATAAATTAGTACATTTGTGGTCGGATGAACGAAGTGAACAAAATATTGGTGGATGTGCATACCCACCATCTGCGACCCGATGTGGTCTCGCCAACGATGGCGGGCATACACCCGTGGAATGCCGAATATGGAAGTGAACTTCCCGATTTTACCCACTGCGACATCATTGGTGAGACGGGTTTAGATTTTGCTTGCGAGGTTGATAGGGTGACTCAGGAGCGACTATTTAGAGCGCACCTTGAGGTGGCGGATAGGTTGCATAAACCAGTTGTGTTGCACGTCGTTAGAGCCTTCGAACCAACCATCAAAATACTCGCTGACTATAACATTGAAGGTGTTGTGTTTCATGGCTTTACTGGTTCGGGGCAGCAGGCGAATGAGGCGTTGCGCCGAGGGTACTATCTATCGTTTGGTGAGAGGTCGCTACGTTCCGCTAAGACGCGCCAGGCAATAGCTGCGACACCCCTCGACAGGCTCTTTTGCGAGACCGACGACAATGTCTCGTTGGATATCGCCGAGGTCTACGCTGAGGTTTCCGAGATTAAGGGTGTATCGTTTGCCGAATTAGAAAAAGAGATTTACGAAAACTATAAACGACTTTTTAGACGATAATGAGTAATTGGCTCGAGAGAACAGAGTTACTTTTAGGAGAGGAGAAACTTAACTTGCTTCGCAATGCTAATGTGCTTGTTGTGGGTGTGGGTGGCGTAGGAGCTTATGCCGCAGAGATGATTGTTCGTGCGGGCGTGGGTCGCATGACCATTGCCGATGCAGATAAGGTGTCGGAGAGTAACATCAACCGCCAGCTTGTCGCCCTCCACTCGACCATCGGCCGCGAGAAGTGCGACATCCTAGCTGAGCGCCTTAAAGATATAAACCCCGAGTTGCAACTCTCTGTGGTTAATCGTTTTATAAAGGATGATGAGACCGATGCGTTGCTCGATAGCGATAAATTTGACTACGTTGTAGATGCTATCGACACACTCTCGCCGAAGCTCGCACTTATCAAGGGTGCGCTCGACCGTGGCATACCTCTCGTAAGCTCGATGGGTGCGGGAGCAAAGACCGATCCTACGCTTATGGAGATTAAGGATATTGCCAAAACGCACCACTGTCCCTTGGCTCATATGCTTCGCAAACGTCTGCATAAAATCGGCATAAAGCGTGGCTTCTGGGCAGTATTTTCGCCCGAGCCTGTACGTGAGGGTGCGATGATTTTGTGCGAGGAACAGAATAAAAAGTCGAACGTAGGCACTATATCATACATCCCCGCTATGTTTGGCATAGGTTGCGCCTCGGTTGTAGTGCGTGACCTTGTGGGGGAGTTTAAGAGAGAAAACCAAAACGAATAGATATGAAGAAAATAGTCTTTTTAGATGAGTATAGCATCGCAGGCCGCGACCTCTCATCTATCACATCACAAGGCGAATATGTGGCGTACGAGAACACCCGTAAAGAGGAGGTCGTAGAGCGCCTTAAGGGTGCTGACGTTGCCATCACAAATAAGGTGCTCATAGATGGTGAAGCAATGCGCCAATTGCCAGATCTTAAGCTTATTTGTGTTGCTGCAACGGGCATGAATAACGTAGACCTCGAGGCAGCAAAGGAGCTCGGCATCGTAGTAAAGAACGCTGTGGGCTACTCTACAACATCGGTTGCTGAGACAACGCTCGCATCAGCGCTTGCTCTTGCTCGTAACATCGTATATTTCGACGAGTACTTCCACGATGGTCGCTACTCGAAGGCTGACCGTGCCTTCTGCTACGACCGCTTTACCTTCGAGCTTCGTGGTAAGAAGTGGGGTATCATAGGTCTCGGTAACATCGGTCGCGAGGTGGCACGTCTTGCTACAGCCTTTGGTTGCGAGGTGCGCTACTTCTCTACTTCGGGCACTAAGCGCGAGGAGGCATACCCCTCGATGGAGCTTAAGGAGATGTTGGAGTGGTGCGACATCCTCTCTGTCCACTCGCCCCTCAACGAGCGCACACGTGGTCTTGTAGGCCGCGAGGAGTTGAAGGTTATGAAACCCACATCGTTGGTTATCAACGTAGCACGTGGTGGTATCATCGACGAGGCGGCACTTGCTGAGGCACTCGACAATGGCTGGGTTGCAGCAGCGGCACTCGACGTATTCTCCGTGGAGCCACTCCGTGAGTCACCTTTATATAATATAAAGGATCGTTACCGCCTCTTGGCATCGCCCCACAACGCATGGTCGGCAGCCGAGGCCATCGATCGTCTTATTGAGTGCGTAGCAAACAACATACGCACATGGCAGGAGTCGCTCTAAGGCTTATATCATAGGCGCAAAAAAATGGAGATGCTCATCAAGGGCATCTCCATTCTTTTATTATAAGTGAGGCTAACTCTTCTTCTCTCTCTTCTCTATCTTTGCCTGCTTCTCACCCTTTAGGAATTTGGGGCGACCGAAGTTGAAGCCAACGCCTACATAGGCATTCATAGACTTCATGTAGCGGGGTAGAGGAACCTGCACGCCCTCCACGGTTGGACCATTAACCCACTGTGTGTCAACAAAGTCTACACCTGCATAGATATTCAAAGCGCAGGGGTGGATGTTGAGCGCGAAGCCAAAGACACCTGGGCGGTTGTGGTTGAGGAAGGTGTGGCTAAAGGTTGCCGAGAGCCAGTTTGTGGGTCGGAAGTTCACCGATGCAGTAAGCTCCGAGTAGGTTGTAGTGCCACAGAACTTGGTGTGCGACAACACGCCAAAGGCGATATGGTTCTTCAGGATATTATACTCCACACCCGCATTTACCGAGAAGTTGAGGCGCGAGATGTAGTCGCTACCCTGTGGCACCTCATCCATCTTTGCCTCGAAGCTACCATCGCCATCTACCTCCTGAGTCTCAAGGTTGTAGCCGTTGAAGTAGAAGTCGCCACTTAGTCTGCCCGATATGTTTGTTGTGCCTGTAGTCCACTTGATAAAGCCGAGGTCGGTGACAGCAGCTGAGAGTTTAAGGTGGTCATTCAAAAGGCGTACCTCCACACCGAGGTCGAGGGCAGCACCAAAGTTATTGATGTTGTCGAGCATATAGAAGTAATAGTCTCTTATAATCTCATCGGTGCGATTATCTATGAATATGCCATTAGCGCGGAATGTACCATTTATAACGCCATTCACCGCATCGGGCGTCACATTTGCCTTAAGCTCGTTAAACTGAGCCTCTGCCGTAGCTATTCCCATGAGGAACTTAGCCTTGATACCGATGTTCACATTCTTGTGTACACGGAACGAGGTGCCGAGGTAGGCATCCATGTAGGCATTCGCCTCGAGGGCCGTGTCGCCCAAGTCGTAGGTGCCATTGCCCAAGGTCTTGAGTGCCTTGAAGGCATCCATCGACATTGCCATATCTGCTGAGGCATTGGCATTTACGCCAAATGTCCAGAACATCTTTTTAGCGTAGAAACCTAAACCGAAGATGTTAATCTTGGTGTCGAGGGCGAGCTTGCCCTGCTCTGGGAGTTTCCCATAGAACTCGTCAGCTGTAACCGAACCGTGTAACGCCGTTACAACCTGGTTGTCACGCTGATAGAAGAAGTTGTCTACAGACAAGAAGTTCTGCGATAGGTTTACACCCACGCCACTCATGCCGGGGAGCGCGAGGTAACCACGTGTGGGTGCAAGTGCAGGGTTCATGTCGTTACGGAAGTATGAACCCTCCATAAAGTATGAATTGCGCGACTGTGCCGAAGCACTATCTATACCTACGAAAGCGATTAGGCCTACAAGCAGTATAAGTACTCTCTTCATATTCTCTTCGTATTACTATTCTTCACTAATAAACTCGTCAATATCTATGGTGATGCCACCTGCAAGCTCCACCTGCAACTTTACGCCAACTGTCTGGTTGGTGTTCAACGGCACGGCGTTGTTGATTGCAGCACTTGTCGCCATAAGCTCGAAGGCTATAGCATCCACCTCGGTGATGTTTGCCACTCGGCCATCTGCGCCAAGGTCGAGTTCGAAACGAAGGGTGCTAACCTTGGGTGTTGTGCCATCTGTCGAGCCCTCGATTATCGCATCGTCGGCGATTGTAAGCTGTGCGGCTGTGGGGTTGCCGTTGCCATCCTTAAGCGTAACTGCTGCGCCAAACTGCAAGGGTGTAGAGTTGGTTATGGTGGCGATAACGGCGATGTCGCCAACCTTGATGTCATACTCCGCGAGCTCTGCGAATGTCTCGCCGAGGCCGCCAATCTCGTCGCTATAGCACACATCGAGAGTCTCGTCTACGGCGAATGGGATATTGAGGCTATAGTCGTAGGTGATGGCAAACTCCTCGTCAATATATAGTGTCTGCACCTTGTCGGCATCTATGCCAAGCTGAAGCTTAACATCGAGTGCCTCGGGGAGTGAACCGAGAAGTAGCTTCGTAACATCGCAAGCCACAAAGGTGTACTTGTCATCGGCGTAGTTCGCGCGAAGGCTCTCGTCGGCAATGATAAGTGTCACCTCTGCGGGTGCAATCTCGCCATTGACAAATGTTGCAGAGGGGAGCACTACATCGCTGAACGCCACGGTGTTGCTCTCTACTGCAGCGCCATTAGCGCTGGGTACTACAGAACCTGATAGCGTAGCGGCTACCGTGAGAGGATGTGTCACATTGACCTCGATAATGGGTTTGAGACCCACGCCATTAATCTCGAGGTTTATATCGCTAAGGCCCTCAAGCTCAACTGCCTGCTCAACATCGTAGGTGTAGTCGACCTTGCCCGATAGCGACTCAACCGTGAAGATTGTCTCCGTTATGCCGATGGTGAGGTTGAGGTTGCCTTTGTGCTGCAACGATGATATGTTGATGTGGGCATTCTCCTTGAAGCGTGTCACGATGGATGGTGTGAGGGTAAGTTCAATCTTGCCATCCTCGGGTACGAGGCCCTCCGCACCAAAGTCGAGGGCTTCGACACCTACGGCGATGCCATTGCTGAGCTCCTCAACGGTTGTTGTGAGCTCGTTTGCCGAGGCGTCGTATGTATAGTTCTCGCCATCAATGTAGTATAGTTTGAGGCACTCGGGGAGTTTTGCCACCACCTCAACATCCTCCATATCGTCGCCGAGCCACTCCATGCCCTCGATGTAGAAGTCGAGCATAGCACCCATGTTGGGCTTCATGCCTACGCGGTTAAGCATCTTGAGCTCCGCGGGGAGATTGTCGATAACGATGGGGTTGCCATCCTCTACTTTGCACTCCGCGATGATGTGGTCAGCATCCATTGTAACCTCGGCATCGCCATAGGCAAGCTCCGCCTTGAAGTTAATCTTGGGAAGGGCGCTAAGGTTAGCTGTTCCGGCCTTGGTGGTAAACTCAAAGCCCATGTCGAAGGTGAGCTTCAAGGGAATATCCAAGCGGTGGTTCTCGTCTATCGCGTTGTAGTTGCTTATGCTCTCAAGATATACGACAAACTCCACATACTCGGCATCTGGCTCAATTGTGTGAGCATTACCGTATGAGGTGCCGTCGCATACGACCTCACCCTTCTCATCAAGGAGACGGAATGAGCCACCCTCTATACCGAAGTTATATGTCAGCCTACCACCACCATTGATGGCTGCCACGCCGTTGAAGTCGATGCGCACATGGAGGGGTGTGCCGATGCGACCACTCTCCTCGTTGGCAAAGTATATCTTATCGATGCTCGCCACCTGCTCGGGTACATCAAACGCAATGTGGTAGTCCTCGCCCTCGAATACCTTGCGGTAGTTGGCGCTCACGGTGATGCCTCCAGGCACAGAGGAGCTTGTGCCGTATGCCTCCAAGCCTGTAATATTATTGATGTCATCGAAGGCTACGATAGATACATCCTCTACATTTACCTCGAAGTCGGGGTACTCAACGATAAAGGGGCTGGTTACTTCGGGAATATCAAACTCGGTGGTTATACCCTCGATGTCGATAGTCTCGCTCTCGCCCGCATAACGGTACGAGAGGTCGCCATTCTCGTCGGCATGTAGTCCCTCAATGTCGTTGCCCTCGAGCAGCTCTCCAAGGCTCTTGTCGTTTAGATAACCCAAAGGGAGTGTTGTTGTGCCACTACCCACGGTAACCTCCGTTGACACATTGTTGAGGTCAAAGGATTGGTCTACGCATGCAATGGTTGCAAATGCGCATACCGCACCCAAAAGGCGGTAAACATATTGTTTTGCTCTCATATATTTGGTTGTTTTTGTTTATTTCTCTACACGAAGATGTAATACTAATGCAAATATAGGAAATATTTCGCGAATCTCGCTATGTTATTATAGGATAATTCACTATGTCGGCAGTGTAATTATAATAAAAGAGCGAATGGATTGTTCCCCATTCGCTCCGACTATTGCGAGGTCGTATAAGGCCTCTTATGTTTTTAGGCTACTTGTTTAGCTTAGCCCAAGTATCCTTCAACGTAACGGTGCGGTTGAAGACAAGGTGCTCCGCTGTAGACTCCTTATCCACGTTGAAGTAGCCGATACGCTGGAACTGCAAGTAGTCGTAGGGCTTAGCATTTGCTAGGAACTTCTCTACGTAGCACTCTGTCAACACCTTGAGTGAGTCCTCGTTGATCATCTGCTTCATTGCCTCGAGAGCTTCGCAGCCCTGCTCCTTGCGGATTGCTGCCATCTCGTCACGTGGGTTCTCCACCTTCCACAAGCGGTCGTAGAGGCGTACCTCAGCCTTGATGCAGTGGTCGCAGCTCACCCAATGGAGCGTGCCCTTGACCTTGCGGTTTGAACCTGGAAGACCTGTCTTTGTCTCGGGGTCGTACTCAGCATATACGGTTGTGATGTTACCCTCGGCATCCTTCTCGCAGCCCGTACACTTCACGATATATGCGTTCTTGAGGCGCACCTCCTGACCTGGGGTCATGCGGAAGTACTTCTTAGGTGCATCCTCCATGAAGTCATCGCGCTCCATCCAGAGCTCGCGGCTGAACTCTATGGTGTGCGTTGCAGAGTTGGGATCCTCGGGGTTGTCAATTGCCTCGAACGACTCTACCTGACCCTCGGGGTAGTTTGTGATAACGAGCTTCACGGGGTCGATAACAGCGCTCACGCGGGTAGCACGCTTGTTCAAATCGTCACGTACGGCAGACTCCAAGAGTGCCATGTCGTTCAATGCGTCGTAGGTGGTGTAACCAATCTTATCGACGAAGTTGCGGATAGACTCGGGCGAGTAGCCACGACGGCGGAAGCCACACAATGTTGGCATACGAGGGTCATCCCAGCCATTTACCAAGCCCTCCTTAACAAGGATAAGCAAGTTACGCTTACTCATTAGCGTATAGTTGAGGTTGAGCTTGTTGAACTCATACTGGCGAGGACGCTCGTCTGATGGGTCAACACCCTCCTTTACCCAGTCTACGAACAAGTCGTAAAGGGGACGGTGGGGCACGAACTCAAGGGTACACAACGAGTGTGTCACGCCCTCGAAGTAGTCGCTCTGGCCGTGTGCAAAGTCGTACATGGGGTATACCTTCCATGTGTCGCCTGTGCGGTGGTGGGGGTGGTTGACAACGCGGTAGATGATAGGATCGCGGAAGTGCATGTTCGAGCTCGCCATGTCGATCTTCGCGCGGAGCACCATGCGGCCCTCCTCAATCTCGCCACGTGTCATCTGCATGAAGAGGTCGAGATTCTCCTCGATGGGGCGGTTACGGAAGGGGCTCTCGGTTCCCGCTTGTGTGGGTGTGCCCTTCTGCGCAGCAATCTCCTCGGATGTCTGCTCGTCGATGTAGGCCTTGCCCTGCTTGATGAGGCGCACGGCGAAGTCCCACAACTGCTGGAAGTAGTCCGAAGCGTAGTACTCTGCACCCCACTCGAAGCCGAGCCACTTGATATCCTCTTTGATAGCCTCTACATACTCCACATCCTCCTTTGTGGGGTTAGTGTCGTCGAAGCGGAGGTTGCATACGCCGCCGTAGCGCTTTGCTACGCCGAAGTCCATGCAAATAGCCTTGGCATGACCAATGTGGAGGTAGCCATTAGGCTCGGGTGGGAAGCGTGTCTGCACACGTGTCTTACCCTGGGCGATACCCTCCTCGATGATCTCTTCTACGAAGTTCAAAGACTTCTCCTTTACTTCTGTTACTTCAGTTGTCATAGTCTTATGTATGTTTAATTACTTATTATTCCATTGTCTGCTTGCGCTTTAAGCTGATGTTTGTGCCGAGGGCTACATTCACCTGCAACCATTGTCGCGTGCCCCAGCCCGTACCGTCGTACTCAATCGTGATGCCCGCCTTAACACCCACGGTATTGTTAAAGAACCATCGGCTATACGATAGTGCAATAGCATCGTAGATGCCCTTCTCGGTACGATATAGTGACATGCCGTGATATACATCCGAACCGTAGCGGTTGTAGTAGCTCAACAACGAGCCCTTACCCATATATAGGCGGTTGGATAGCTCCACACCATTCCACTGGAAATTTACCAGAAGCTCGCCGCCAAAGGGATGCTCCCACACATTCTCGTTGATGCGATCGCGCTGCAATGACTGTATGTAGCTCAAGCGCACAGTTAAGTGCACCCACTCCTGACCTATCAATACTCCAAAGTTGCGACACTCCAACTCGACATATGGCGTAAGCAAAATGTTATCCACAACACCATCAATGGTCTCGGGGTTGTAGTCCTTGGCGTAGTGACCCATATAGAAGTCGTAGCCATACGCTATCCTTCCGTTTATAAATTGCGCGTTGAGCGAGTGCATACCCGATGACATTATCGCAAATGACTCTCGCGTGTCAAAGCTGCGCATGCCTGTATAGTCCATTGCGAACTCCACATAGGAGGGCGATGTTGAATCATCGTAACGCGCCAATACACCTGCGATGCTATTGTTGTAGTAGCAGTAGGCGGGGTCAAAAAAGAGCGGTGAACGCAAGCCCTTCATAGCGCTACGGGGAAATATACCCGCATAAACCTTTGCGTTGTAGTCCTGGAAGGCGTAGTAGAGTTGCAACTTGGCGTCCGAGAGGAATTTGTCGTGGCCGAAGTCCTGGTACAGGTCTGCTCCCACCATCAGCTGGTTGCGATATTGCCACTCGATGCCCACTTTGGGTGTCAGGCGGGCGCCAAAGAGCGTTTCCGAGCTTACGCCCTTCATCGAGGCGTACTCCGTATTGTCGAAGAGCGTGGTGAAGTCGGCTTCGAGTTTTAGTTCTGGTGACAATGGTTTCTCCAATAGTAACATTGGCGCAGAGTATGCGTACCCCCCCCCAACGAGGGTTGCAAACGTAAGGAGTATGTATGCTACAAATCTACGCATTGGTTGCCTATAGAAAACATTTGGCGCAAATTTACCAAAAATATTTTATATTTTATTACTTTTGTGGCGTAATAATTAAAATTACTTAAAAATATATTTATCTACCGATAAAACTAAAATATTGAGATATGCGTAAATTGCTTAACGAGGAGCTTGGTCGCCCTACAATCGAGGAGTATGCCTCGGTGGAGAAACTACCCGTAGTCGTGGTACTTGACAACGTGCGCTCGGCACAGAATGTTGGCTCATTCTTCCGCACTGCCGATGCCTTTGGTATTGAGCGTGTTGCGCTGTGTGGTATCAGCTGCACACCCCCTAACCGCGAGATACACAAGACGGCGCTCGGCTCGGAGCAGAGCGTGGCATGGAGCTACCATGAGACTACGCTCGAGTGTGTGGAGCAGTTGCGCGAGGAGGGCTACCGCATCATCGCTATCGAGCAGATTGAGGGCTCGACAATGCTCAACGATTTCCGCGCGGAGGAGGGTGCAAAGTATGCCCTTATCTTTGGCAACGAGGTGGATGGTGTAGACCAGACCATCGCCGACATTGTGGATGGTGCAATCGAGATACCACAGGTGGGCATCAAGCACTCGCTCAATGTTTCGGTATCAGCGGGCGTACTGATGTGGGAGATGTTCCGCCAGTTGAGATAATCAAACCATACAAATGAATAAAGGGATTGTGCCAAAAGCGCAATCCCTTTATTCGTTTATACTCAATACCTTAGTCGAGAGGGTAGGCCGCTACGAAGCAGTCTGCCACGCGCAACTCCTCCTGGTGTGCCTTGATGTCTGCGATGTTCACATCACCGATGATGTAGTTGTACTCCTCCGAGGTGTACTGCTCGCGAATCTTCGAGAAGTTAAGCAGGTTGCGCTGCTCCTCGGTCTTATAGCGGAAGTAGATGCGGAAGGTGTGGTCGCATGAGTAGTGGGGCAGTACAGAGTCGTTGCGCTTCTTGTACTCGTAGCGGTAGTTGTAGCCACAAGCGGTGATGTCGCTCAACACGGCTGAGCCTGTGGGGTGACCACCCGCGCCGCGACCGAACATAAACTGCTTGTCGTAGAACAAACCCTTGATAACCACGCCATTGAACTCATCCTCAACGCTGTAGATATACTTATTGCGAGAGATAAGCTGTGGCAATACGCACATGACAAGCTTATCCTCAACCTTCTCGACGTGTGCCACGAGCTTTATGCGGCGCTCCTTCTCGTGAGCAAAGCGTATGTCGGCGTCGTTCATCGTAGAGATGCCATATGTGAGAATCTCCTCGGGTGCAACATATACACCAAATGCGTGCATAGTGATGATGATGAGCTTATACAACGAGTCCCAACCGTCGATGTCGAGTGTGGGGTTGCTCTCCGCAAAGCCGAGGTCCTGAGCCAGCTTCAACGCCTCCTTATATCCCATCTTCTCGTTGAAGATCTTCGAGAGGATGAAGTTTGATGAGCCGTTGAGGATGCCCTTAACCGAGAAGAGGAGGTCGTTGTCGTAGTACTCCTCGAGGTTGCGGATAACGGGGATTGAGCCACATGCCGATGCGTCGTAGAGCAAGGCGGTGTTGTACTGCTCCTGGAGGTCAATAAGCTCTGGCAAGTGGTGGCCGAGCATCTTCTTGTTGCCCGAAACTACGGGTATGCGCATCTTAAGCGCACGCTTCACGATGTCGTATGCCGCCTCCGCATCGTCGATAACCTCGACGATGAGGTTGATATTGCGGTCGTTGAAGATGTCATCGGGATTTGATGTGAACTCCACATCTACATCGCCGCGCTCCTTGCTGGTGTCGCGCACACAAGCGCGTACGATGCTTACATTCTTTGAGTTGATGCGCTTAAGTACGTCGTAGAGACCATGTCCTACATTACCAAAACCGAAGAGACCTATATTAAGCTGTTTCATAATACTCACTATTTTAAGGTGTTATCTAATAAAATTCTGTATAATCGTGTTTAGTTTTTCGTGTTCTACAAGGAAGCCGTCGTGGCCAAACTCCGACTCTATGAGGTGGTACTCAACATCGCGGATATGCTCCCTCAAAGGTATGTGTGCCTCGGGCGGAAAGAGTATATCCGAACTGATTGCAACGACAAGTGCGCGCGCCTCAATTTTTGCGAGTGCCTCGGCGATGGAGCCTCTGCCGCGTGCTATGTTGTGTGAGTCAACGGCCTCACTCAAGCGGTAGTACGACATGGCGTTAAACCTGCGTCGTAGCTTCTCTCCCTGATACTGCTGGTAGCTGTGTGCGCGGCGTGTGAAGCTCGCCTCGGTGGGGTTCTCGTCCTGCTGTGTGGCGTTGTATGCCGCACCTCCGCGATAGCTTATGAGGGCTATGGAGCGTGCTACGGCCATGCCGTCGATGCCAGCGTCGTCGCGCCTTTCGCCCCATGTCTTGTCTGTACGTATCGCCATGCGCTGCGACTCGTTGAATGCCGCTGCCCAAGGTTCTGTACATGTGGTAGTTGCGATGAGGGCTACCGACTCCATAAACTTAGGCTCCGATATTGCCCACTCCATGCACTGGAAACCACCAATGGAACTGCCGATAAGGAGCTTAACGCGCTCTATACCGAGGTGCTTAGCCAGGAGCTGATGGCACACGACCATGTCGCGAACGGTAATTTGCGGAAAGTCGTAGTAGTATTTCTCGCCCGTTGTGGGGTTAACCGAGAGGGGCGATGTCGTGCCGTAGTGCGAGCCGAGGAAGTTGGCGCATACGATAAAGTAGCGCGTGGGGTCAAGGAAACGGCCCTCCTCCACGGTGTGGGGCCACCAGTCGGCAACGTCGGAGTTCGCCGTGAGGGCGTGACACACCCATATGACATTATCCTTCGCCGCGTTGAGCGTGCCGAAGGTGTCGTAGGTGATGTCCACCTCGGGGAGCACTGTCCCCGACTCCAGGGTTATGGCCTCGCTATGATGATATACCTGCGCCATAGCTTAGATGTTGCTAAGTGCCTCCTCGTAGTCGGCGATTATATCCTCTACATTCTCCAAACCGAGTGATATGCGGAGTAGTGTGGGTGTGATGCCCGCAGCGCGCTTTGCCTCGTCCGAGAGCTGCTTGTGTGTTGTCGATGCGGGGTGTGTAACAACGGTTATAGAGTCGCCAATCATGGTCATATTACCCGATAGCTTGAGGCTCTCGACGAACTTAACCGTAGAGTCGAGGTCGCCCTGAAGCTCGATGGTCATAACGGCAGATGCGCCATGGCGGAAATACTTCTTTGCAAGTGCGTGGCTGGGGTGGTCCTCAAAGCCCACGAAGCTTACGCTCTTAACTTTGGGGTGGTTACGGCAGTACTCGGCAAGCTTGTATGTAGACTCTACCTCGTGCTTCACGCGCAACGAGAGGGTCTCCAAACCGAGCAACATGAGGTATGCGTCGAAGGGTGAGGGACAGCAGCCGAAGTCGCGCATGCCATCTACGCGGCACTTCACGATAAATGCCTGATTGCCAAATGCCTCGCATAGGTTGAGGCCGTGGTAGCCCTCCGATGGGCCGTCAATCTGTGGAAATTTACCCGATGCACGCCAGTCGAACTTGCCGCTGTCGACGATGATGCCGCCCATGGCTGTGCCGTGGCCGTTAATCCACTTTGTAGCGGAGTCGGTGATGATGTCTGCGCCCCACTCGAAGGGGTTACACAAGTAGCCACCCGCACCGAAGGTGTTGTCGACAATAAGCGGAATATTGTTCTTGTGTGCCACCTCGGCGAGTGCCTCGATGTCGATAACGCGACATGTGGGATTGCCCATAGATTCGGCAAATATGGCGCGTGTATTCTCGTCAACGAGCGCAGCGATATCCTCTGCCGAGTCGCTCTTAGCCAAGCGGCACTCGATGCCCACGTTGCGCAACGATATTACAAACTGGTTGTGTGTGCCACCATAGAGGTAGGGCGATGCTACGATGTTCTCGCCAGCCTTAGCAAGAGCTGTTACCGTAAGCAAAATTGCTGACATGCCCGAAGCGGTAGCCAAAGCACCCACACCACCATAGAGGGCTGCGATGCGCTCTTCGTAGGCTGCGGTTGTGGGGTTGTGTAGGCGGGTGTAGATATATCCTGGCTCGCTAAGCGTAAAGAGGTTTGCTGCGTAGTCGCACGATGAGAAGTGGTATGCAGCAGTAGGGTGGATGGCGATGCCGCGTGCTAGCGACTCGTCCACTTTATAGCCTCCATGTATCTGTATAGTCTCGAAATGTAACTTTCTATTGCTCATAGTTATATAGTCTCAAAAAAAGTCAAACTTAAATCTTGATGAGGCCTTTGTAAAGCATCATCGTTGGTGTGGTTGCATGTTTGGAGAGGTGTACGACCGTGGTCATACGATGATATAGTAGTGCCTAACGGCACATTCGCATAGAGCTGTGCATCAAGGCGTGCATCATAGCCTCGATAATCATAATTCGTATGTCACAGTTTCTACGCATCTGCTAAAATGTTTGTAATGCAAAGATAATAAAAAATTTTTAAAACTCCAAACATTGCCGATATAGCTTTTCTATTTCATAATTTTTGCCTATCTTTGCGCACTGTATAATAAGTTATTGTGCTATTATGAAACGTACTCTAGACATCAGCTATGAGCACTATGCCTCTATCGACGAGCTTGGCGAGCTTGACCGCGACCTCGTAACCGAGGCCGAGGAGGCTACAAAAACGGCAAATGCCCCCTATTCAAACTTCCATGTGGGAGCTGCTGTGCGCCTAAAGAGTGGTCGCACGCTCCACGCCTCGAACTTCGAGAGCGAGGTCTACCCCGCAGGATTGTGTGCCGAGCGCTCGTTGCTCTTCTACGTCGAGGCAAACTACGCTAACGACCCCATCGAGGCGCTGGCAATCGCTTCGGTACCATCCGAGAGGGAGTGCTACCCCTGTGGTCAGTGTCGTCAGGTGATTGTAGATGTTGAGCGCAGACAGAAGTCCCCCATACGTGTTATCATGTCTGGTGCTGGTTCGGCTACAGTTGTAGATAGCGCCGAGAAGCTATTACCCTTTACATTCAAGTTGTAACGCAATTATCGAAATATGTTTACTATCAAAGATATACTTTACGAAGATAACCACCTTATCATCGTCAACAAGCACGTTGGCGACTTGGTGCAGAGCGATCCCGACGGCACGGAGGCTATCGAGGATCAGATTAAGGCGATGATCAAGATTCGCGACCATAAGCCCGGTGCAGTATTCCTTGGCGTGGCACACCGCATCGACCGCCCCGTGAGCGGCGCTGTAATCTTTGCCAAGACATCGAAGGCATTGGTGCGTCTCAACGAGATGATTCGCAACAAACAGCTCAAAAAAACCTACTGGGCAATCACCGAGGAGCGTCCTGCGGAGGAGGAGGGCTCATTGCGCCACTTCATCGCGCGCAACGCAAAGACAAATCGTTCGCACGCCTACCAGAAACCTAAGGGTGATGCTAAGGAGGCGTTGTTGGACTACCGCGTGTTGGGCGCCTCAACAAACTACACACTCGTTGAGGTTGACCTCAAGACGGGTCGTCACCACCAGATTCGCGCGCAGCTCTCAGCTATCGGTTGCTCAATCAAGGGTGACCTCAAATATGGCGCAAAGCGCTCGAATAAGGATGGCGGCATCTCATTGCACTCACGTCGCGTGGAGTTCTTGCACCCCGTAGGTGGCAAGCCCATCTCGGTTACAGCCCCAACGCCTAAGGGTGATGGTCTTTGGGACTTCTTCGAGTGTGCACAAGCCGAGAATTAATATATGAGGTTGCTTATACAGCGCGTCACAGAGGCGCGCTGCCATATAGATGGCGAGGTTTTTAGCGAGATAAGCAAGGGCTTAGTAGTTCTTGTTGGCGTGGGTCACGATGAGACCCCCGAGGATTTGGAGTGGCTTACGAAGAAGCTCGTGCAGCTGCGCATCTTCGACGATGCGGAGGGTGTTATGAACTGCTCGGTGCAGGATGTCGAGGGCGATGTGATGATTGTCAGTCAGTTCACGCTCCACGCCATGACCAAGAAGGGTAACCGTCCCTCATGGATAAAGGCTGCCCCCGAGGCTATATCGAAGCCCCTATATGAGGAGTTTGTCGCAAAGGTTGAGGCGGCACTTGGACGTAAGGTGGCTACGGGAAGCTTTGGCGCCGACATGAAGATAGAACTTACGAACGATGGCCCTGTGACCATCTGGATAGATTCAAAAAATAGAGAATAGGTCATCTACTTATGAAGAGATTATTCTATGTTATGATTCTCCTTTTTGTGGCGGTTGCCTGCGAGAAGGAGGTCGCATTTACTTGTAGCGTGGTCGATAGCGAGGTTACTACTATTTCGACTGATAGCGCTACCATCGAGGCTACGGTCAATGCGTCGAACTATGGCACTATTGAGCGCATGGGCTTTATGGTTGCTCGCTCAGGATCAGAGAAATATGATATGTATCCTGCAGAGAAAGGACGTATTATAGAGGTTATTGTTGAGGATTTGAAACCCTCGACAAGCTACACCTACCGCATCTTTGTAATGGCTGCGGGTGAGACATGGAGCCTTGAGGGTGGTAAGTTTACTACGTTGGATGTCAACGAGGATCCCGAACCCGATCCAACTCCTGACCCAGAACCTGACCCAGAACCAGAGCCCGAGCCCGAGCCTACAACAGGTATGACATATCGTTCAGGATGGTATGAGTTGCCCATCGAGGTCGATGCAAACAAGGATGGTCGTGATGACAACAACTCGACATACTACTACGCACACCATATTTGTGGCGGCACGGAGCAGAATGCACAGCGCAATGCCAAGGCGCGTAACTACTCTGTATGCTTCTCGTCGGAGCACCACTGCCCCGTGTGGGTAGCGGCACCACGCCACTCTATGTATAGCGGCTCGGCAAAGCGTACCGATGCCTACACACAGGACCCAAAGATCCCCGCAGATATTCAGTATGTGCGTAAGGATGCCGATAGTGGCTGCAACAATGGTCACATGCTTGGCTCGGCGGAGCGTACATCCTCTACTGAGACTAATAAACAGGTATTCTACTTCTCGAATATCGCACCCCAGTACTCCGATACATTTAATACGGGTGGTGGAGCGTGGAACAACCTCGAAGACCATATCGACGACCTAGTGTGTGCCGATACACTCTACACCGTAATCGGTTGTTACTTCGACAAATACACCGATGCTTATGGCAATACGGGTACGCCAAAGAAGATCTCGTTTGGTGGTCGCTCGGATGTGTCGCGCCCAACGATGTTCTACTATGCGCTGCTCCGCACAAAGAGGGGTAACTCGGGTAAGAGCGTCAAGGATTGCTCGGCATCGGAGTTGCAGTGCGCAGCCTTTGTTATCTGCCATGAGCAGGATAAGGGACATAAGCCCCAGGTGGAGGATATTATCTCGATTGAGGAGCTTGAGGAGTTGACAGGCTTTACCTATTTCGAGAATGTGCCTAATGCGCCTAAGAGCACCTTTAACGCCAACGACTGGCTGTAATTGTAAACCTATATAATATTAATAGTATGCTTATAGCATTACAGAAACGTAGGGAGAATATCGCAGAGTATATCCTCTACCTATGGCAGATTGAAGACCTGTTGCGCGCCTTGCAGTTTAGTCCCGAGGCTATCTACTCAACACTTGTTGCGAGAGTGGAGGGTGCGGACGAGCAGCAGAAGGAGAATATATTTAACTGGTATATGCAGATTGTGGAGCTCCTACGCAAGGAGGGTAAGGAGGAGAAGGGTCATATTGACCATACGCTCCACCTTGTTGCCGATCTGCACAACCTCCACCTTCAGCTTATGAAGCTCCCCGTTGGTGAGCACTATCGAGGAACGTATGCAGGCCTCGCTGCGGAGCTGCCACGCCTACGCACAATTCTCGACAACGATGAGATAAGCGACACGGAACTATGCTTCCGCGCCCTGTATGCTGCGATGCTCTACCGCATCAAGGGTGGTGGTGAGCGCGCTATCGAGGATACGTTGGCAGTAATCTCGCCCGCTATAGGTGAGTTGGCAGCCATGCACGGCAAGGTTGAGCGTGGCGAAATCAACCTATTCGAGGATTAGTGGACAACGTGTAGTGAAATAAAATATTAAAAAATCTATTTAATTATGAAGAAGTTGGTTGCGATTTTGGCAGTTGCATTACTCGCTGTAGCTTGTGGAACAACAAATGAGTCTAATACTATTGAGGATCAGGTTTTGGAGCGCATTGCAAAGATTGAGAATGCCGTTGAGGCGGGTGATGTTGATGCTGCGGCTACTGAACTTCAGGATTTCGGAGAGTGGTGTGAGTCGTTCGAGGGCCAAGAGAGGGATGAGGTCGAGAAGGCTGTGGAAAAGCACAGCGATCGCATCATCGATGCAGTTGAAGCATGCGAGGCTTTGGTGATAAGTGCGTTGCATGAGGAATATGATGAATACTACTACGAATAGGGTGTAGTATCGACTCTTTTTTTAGGGGTTGCTGTGTCAATTTATAGCAGATAATTATTGAATATTGCCCGAAAAGATTGATTTTTTTCGAGTTTTATTTGCAATTATAAAAAAAGGTTGTACCTTTGCACCTCGCAAAAGAAGCACTAAACGAGTTATTTGTAGGACAAAACAATAAAAAACAGATAGTACTATGGCAATGAAAAGAACTTATCAGCCTTCTCGCCGTAAGCGCATCAACAAGCACGGTTTCCGTCAGAGAATGGCTACTGCCAATGGCCGTAAGGTATTGGCTGCACGTCGCGCAAAGGGTCGCAAGAAGTTGACTGTATCAGACGAGGCAACATTCAAGTACAACTAGTCGATAGGTTTCGACAGTTCGTTGTAGAAAAGTATAGAGCTATTCAGCATACGTTGAATAGCTCTACTTTTTTTGTGTCATCTATTTAATCTCACCGCTCTTGAGTTGCTCAATAAGGGTGCTACATCCATCCTCCAATAGGTCGAGAACAAGCTCAAATCCCTCGTGACCCTCGTAGTAGGGGTCGGGGATGTGTGACCACTCCTTGTGGCGGCGCAAGAACTCGCGAAAACGGTAGATTTTGACGTGGTAGTCGCGGTTGGGGGCGAGGCGGAATAGGTTTTCATAGTTGCTGTCGTCCATGGCGATAATCATGTCGAAGCGCTCGAAGTCCTCCTCGCGTACTTGGCGTGCACGGTGTGTCATGGGTATACCGCGAGCCTCGGCAGCACGTCGCATGCGTGGGTCGGAGCGCTCGCCGCTATGGCCTCCATATGTTCCTGCTGAGTCGAGGTGGATACTCTCAGTGAGACCATTACGCTCGACTAATACCTGCATCATTGCCTCTGCTGCGGGCGAGCGACAGATGTTGCCCAAACAGACAAAAAGTATTCTTTGTTTCATTGTTGTGGAATATTTTAATGCAAATATAACAATTTTTGAGAATTATTCCATCCCCGTTCATTTAGTAAAAGTTAGTGTTGGTTGAATCATTGCTCTATTGTTTGACTATTGGGACAATATATGGTCAAATTGTTACATTTGAAGTGTAGGTATTTAGCGATATTTTTCCTACCTTTGCGGAACTTACGTCAAAATGTAGTTAAAATTAAATCAAATCATATTATGAAAATTAAAGCATTACTTCTTGTTTTTACAGCCGTTATGCTCTTCTCTGTAAGTGCAGAGGCTCAGTCATTGCCTCGTCGTGTTCGTAACGTTGAGGTGCAGGATCTCAGCGCTAAGAAGGCACGTTTGCCTTGGTGGGGTGAGAAGAACTTGATGATCTTCTATGTAGATCCCGATGTTCCCAAGCAGAACGATGAGTTCATCACACACATCGAGGAGACTAAGCGTCTTGCAGGTCCCAACATCGAGGGCTTCGGTATTATCAACCTTAAGGACTCATGGTATCCTGTGCCCGATGCAGTAATCCGTCAGATTGCTGAGTCGCGTACAGCAAAGAATGGTGCTACAATCCTCTGCGACCCCGATCACTGGGTTTCAAGTGCATGGCGCTTGGGTGATTGCAACGATAAGTTCGTAATCATGCTTGTAAACAAGGCTGGTGAGCTCGTTTACATCTCTAAGGGAGAGATGTCGAAGGAGGAGCAGCAGCGCTTTATCAACGCGGCAGACAAGTTGCGCTAATAGACTATGTTGCGTGGTCTTGTTGTGGCCATAGCTGTGGCATTTGCCGCAGGCACGCTCTCGGCGCAGAGTCCTGAGCAGGTGGTCATAAACCAAGATACCGTCACATATACTTATACACCAATAGACCAAACCTCTCGTGCCCAGACGGGTATCGAGGGGTTTGGTCTTCGTCTTAATGATTACCTTACATATGCGGAGGATGATCCTCGCGAGGTGAAGTTCACGGCTGTTGGTGCACCATCCTACTCCGAGAGTACGGGATGGCGCTTAGCGGGCGTAGCGACGCTACACTATCGCACGTCGGGTGTCTCGTCGCCACATTCGCTATCGTTGAGTGCCTCGGCATCGTTGAAGGGGTGCTATGGTGTTAGCCTCGATGGTGTTAACCACTTAGGTACACGACATAGGCTTGGCTATGGAGGCTCGTATGCATTAGACAACTGCCGCCTATATGGCCTTGACTATGTTACCTCTCTGCAGGGTAGCTATGGCGAATATAGAGCGCGAAATTATGGTGCCTACATCCTCTACGATTTCACTGTTACGCATGGTCTAACTATTGGAGTTAGAGGAGATTATATTAATAAAAATATTGTTAGTGTCGATGCCTATACTTCGGAGATTATATCGGGTGAGGTGGGTCGCATCTCGGCGTTTGGCATAGGTATAGGCGTGGAGTATACAACATGCCGTACGGAGGATATAAACCTCACGCGCGGAGTAACTCTCGCTGCGGAGTATAAGGTCTCCCCCAAAGTGTTTAACAATATTGGAGGGGTCTTGCATGAGGTAAGTGCTGTGGTGGATTGGTACCAACCTTTGTGGCGTGGTGGACTCTTGGCTCTCGACCTCTATAGTGAGTACCACTCTCGAAATACTCCGTGGATGTGTCGCTCGATGCTTGGTGGAGATAGTCGCATGCGTGGTTATTACCTCGGACGCTTTAATGGTAATGCGCTGGCAACTGCACAATTAGAACTGCGACAGAGGGTCTGGGAGGGTCTTGTTATTGCGGGCTGGGGAGGCTGCGGAACGATATTCTCGGAGGGTGACCCCGTGGCGTGGATAAGGGTGCTTCCCACATATGGTGCCGGCATTCGCTGGTACTTCAATCCCACCTCGTTGGTACGCATAGATTGTGGCTTTGGTCGCAACTGTCACGCCTTTATCGTGGGATATACCGAGGCCTTTTAAGTGTCGAAAATTTAGCGAAATCTATAATTTATTTGGGTCGTCGAGTCGTGTTATTTTTAACGACTCGATTTTCTATTTTTGGTCATTGGTTTTGTCGTGCGCTTTAATATAATAAATTTTTGTAAAAACTGCAAGAAATAGATATTTTTTTACTACCTTTGCGCCCGAGTAACTATACCTATGGTATAGGATGGTAATTTTCGAGAGAAAATATTAGACATCAAGATATGAAGATTGCATTAGCACAGCTTAACTTCACCGTTGGCGATATCAAGGCCAACACAACAAAAATTATTGCAGCCATAAACGAGGCTAAGCAGCAGGGTGCCGACCTCGCTGTGTTTGCTGAGTTTGCTGTGTCGGGTACTCCCGCCTATGGCTTGCTCACAAAGACAACATTCCTCACACTCTGCGAGGAGGCTGTCGAAACTATCGCTAACCACTGCAAGGGCATCGCAGCGATTGTGGGTACTCCCTACCTCACTGCTGAGGGTCCCATCAGTGCTGCGGCATACATCGACGCAGACGGCAACATCGAGTACATCGGCAAGCGCCATGTTACAGCACGTCGCGAGATGGGTTATATCGTTGGCTCGTCAATCGGTAGTCAGACAATCCGCATTAAGGATTGTACTCTGCGTGTCGTAGTCGGCGACGACCTCAGTCGCATGCATGAGATTGATGAGGATGTAGACGCTATCATCTCAATCAACGCACGCCGCTATGGTAAGGGCATCATGACACGCCGCTTCGAGAAGATGAGCCGCTTGGCATTCTCTGAGGGTACAAGTCTCATCCTTATGAACCAGGTGGGTGGCTCGGGCGATATTGTCTACGATGGTACATCGGGTATTCTTGATCGTGATGGCCACCTCGTTATGATGCTCGAGAGCTTCAAGGAGGATATGCGCATCTTCGACACTGCGGCCGAGAACAAGCCCTTTGAGGTGCCATTGACAACCTACAACGACCGTACTCGCATGGTCTACGAGGCGGCATGTCTCGGCACACGCGACTACTTCCACAAGAACGGCTACACAAAGGCTTGTGTGGGTCTCTCGGGTGGTATCGACTCGGCGGTTGTTGCTTGCATCGCTGTAGGCGCACTCGGCAAGGAGAATGTTCGCGTATTGCTCATGCCATCACCCTTTACGCCAAACGACAGTGTAGAGGATGCGAAGCGTTTGGCAGAGAACCTCGGCGTAGAGTATAGCGTATTGCCCATCATCGAGGCATACAACGCTATGGTAGGCACGCTCCAGCCCGTTATCGGTGGTACGGAGTTCGATGCTACGGAGGAGAACATCCAGACACGTATCCGTACAACAATGCTTATGGCCCTTCAGAATAAGACTGGCTATATGCTCCTCAACTCGTCAAACAAGAGCGAGAATGCCCTCGGCTGGTGTACGCTCTATGGAGACACTGCAGGTACTTTCAGTCCCACAGGCGACTTGTATAAGGGCGAGATTTATGATTTGGCACGCTTCATCAACGCTACATTTGGCGACGTTATCCCCGATGCTATCATCGACAAGGAACCATCGTCGGAGTTGCGCCCCAACCAGAAGGATAGCGACCACTTGCCCCACTACGAGGTTATCGACGCTATCTTGTTCCGCATGATTGAGAAGAAGCAGCACCGCGAGGAGATTATCAACGCCGGCTTCGACTCGGCAGTTGTGGAGAAGATCCACAAGATGGTTATGGAGAACGAGAAGAAGCGCTATCAGTTCCCTCCCGTGTTGCGTCTCTCACCCTGTGCCTTTGGCCACGAGTGGTTGATGCCTTTGGTAAACCACTACTGCGACTAAGCAATCCGATTGGTTAGGTAGGTTATGAGTTCTTCTTTGCAGCATAGAGGTGTGGTGGAGAGTGTTGCTGACGATACGGTTATCGTTAGCGTTATGCCCGAGAGTGCATGTGCTGGTTGCCATGCCAAGAGCGTATGTGGCGAGCGTGGCGAGAAGCGTGAGATTGTGGTTAAGACTCCCTACGCCGCGGAGTACACGCCAGGTGAGAGGGTTGTCGTTGCGCTTGAGCATAAGCGCATGGGCCTTATCTCGGTTGTGTGGAGCTATGTGTTGCCTCTTATCGTCTTGGTCGGCGTGCTCTTTGGCACTAAGGCCTTTGGCGTTGAGGATGGCATAGCGGCACTTAGTTCGATGGCAGCGATGTCGCTCTACTATGTGGTGCTGTACCTCATGCGCAAGATGTTTGATAAAAAGATAAAATTTACAATTATAAAAGAGTTATGAACCCTTTAGTATTGACAGTTTTGACACTCAGTTTGTTGGGTGCCCTATTGGCTGTTATTCTCTATTTCGTCGCTCAGAAGTTTAAGGTCGAAGAGGACCCACGTATTGATGAGGTGGAGAAGATGCTTCCTGGTGCTAATTGTGGCGGTTGCGGTTTCGCTGGCTGCCGCGCAATGTCGGAGGCATTGGTTAAGAATGATAATATCGACTCACTCTACTGCCCCGTTGCTGGTGGCGACGTGATGAAGTCTATAGCAGGCTACCTCGGTAAGAGCGCTGCAGAGAAGGCCCCCATGGTGGCTACAATGCTCTGTGGTGGTACTTGCCAGAAGCGCCCCAAGGTGAACCACTATGATGGTGCTTTGAGCTGTGCTGTGGTCAACACGTTCTATATCGGCGAGTCGGGCTGTGCCTTCGGCTGTATCGGCTATGGCGACTGTGTGCAGGCGTGTAAGTTCGGTGCTATGAGCATCAACCCAGAGACTGGCCTCGTGGAGATCGACCCCGATAAGTGTACAGCGTGTGGTGCATGTGTTAAGACATGTCCTAAGGGCCTTATCGAGTTGCGTAAGAAGTGGCCTAAGAACCGTGCTATCTACGTTGCTTGCCGCTCGAAGAATCGTGGCTCTGTGGTTATGAAGGTCTGCAAGGCGGGATGTATTGGCTGTGGTAAGTGTGCTAAGGTGTGCCCATTTGGTGCTATCACCATCGACAGCTACCTCGCGTACATCAACCCCGACAAGTGTAAGCTCTGCCGTAAGTGTGTGAACGAGTGCCCCACAGGTGCTATCAACATCAAGAACATGGAGCGTTTGCCCAAGGAACCCGCAGCACCCAAGGCGGAGGCACCCGCAGCAGTAAAGAGTGAAACCGCTAAATAGTAAAGTTGACGATGAGAACATTCCCAATAGGCGGTATTCATCCGCACGACAATAAAGAGTGGAGCAAGGATAAGGCTATCGAGATTTTGGAACTTCCCGATGAGGTGAAGTTGCCCATGGTGCAGCATATCGGTGCTCCCGCAACACCCGTAGTACAGAAGGGCGACAAGGTGCTCACAGGTCAGATTGTAGGTCAGTCAACAGGCTTCGTTTCGGCAAACATCCACTCGCCAATCTCGGGTACGGTGGTAAATGTCGATATGTTCCCCAATGGTCAGGGTCAGCGCCGCATGATGGTTGTTATCAAGCGTGAGGGCGATGAGTGGCTCGAGACTATCGACCGTACCCCTGATCATAAGCGCGAGTGCACACTCGAGCCTAAGGAGATCGTAGCAAAGATTAAGGATGCCGGTATCGTAGGTCTTGGTGGTGCGCAGTTCCCCACACACGTTAAGCTCACTATCCCTGAGGGTCAGAAGGCTGAGATTTTGGTAATTAATGGTGTGGAGTGCGAGCCCTACCTTACGTCGGACTACCGCACAATGCTCGAGCGCGCAGAGATGGTACTCACTGGTGTTGAGATTGTTATGCGCGCCATAGGCGTTGAGCGTGCCGTTATCGGTGTCGAGAATAATAAGCCCGATGCTATCAAGCACTTGCGCGAGGTTATTGCACGCGACAACTACAAAGGCATCGAGGTTATGCCTTTGAAGATGCGTTACCCCCAGGGTGGCGAGAAGCAGCTCATCGCAGCTGTAACGGGCCGCGAGGTGCCACCCCCACCAGCATTGCCCATCTCTGTGGGCGCTGTGGTGTGCAATGTCTCGACATGTGTCGCTATCTACGAGGCTGTGCAGAAGAATAAACCCCTCATTGAGCGTGTCGTAACGGTTACAGGTAAGCACCTTAACTCTACACACAACTACCTCGCACGCTTCGGTACTCCCGCAAGTCGCTTCTTCGAGTTGGCAGGCATCCCCGAGGGTGATGTTAAGCTCTTGAATGGTGGTCCTATGATGGGTCGCTCGGTAGTTGACATCACCGCTCCATTGATTAAGGGTTGCTCGGGTCTTACTGTCATCACAGGCGCTGAGGCAGCACGTGGCAAGGAGGTGGCTTGTATTAAGTGCGCTAAGTGTGTTAGCGTTTGCCCCATGGGTCTTGAACCCTACCTTTTGTCTAAGCTCGCTAAGTTGCAGAAGTGGGATATGGCCGAGGAGCACAATGTTGTAGATTGTATCGAGTGTGGCTGCTGCTCTTACACATGCCCCTCGTACTTGCCTCTTTTGGATTACATCCGCATCGGTAAGCAGACAGTATCCACTATCGTGCGTGCACGCGCGGCAGCGAATAATAAGAAGTAATAAAAAATAGAATAGATATATATGGCAACCAGACTTTTTGCTGCGCCCTCGCCCCACATCCACGGTGGTGAGAAGACACGCCGAATTATGCTCGACGTGATTTTGGCGCTTGTGCCCGCCCTCGCCGTATCGACATACGTTATGGGCTGGAGGGTATTGCTCGTTACGCACATTGCTGTTGCAGGCTGTGTGTTGTTCGAGTTCCTCTTTGGCCTTATGTTGGGTCGTCGCACAACTATTGGCGACCTCTCGGCTATCGTTACCGGTATGTTGTTGGCCTTCAACCTCCCCGTGGGTATTCCATGGTGGATTGTGCTTATTGGCGCAGTTGTGGCTATTGGTGTTGGTAAGATGACCTTCGGTGGCTTGGGCTGCAACCCCTTCAACCCCGCGCTCACAGGTCGTATCTTCCTGCTTATTGCATACCCCGTGCAGATGACCGACTGGACTATGATTTCACCCAATTGGATTCCTAAAACGGTGGCTGATACATTCTCAGGCTCTACAATGCTTGCCGATGTTAAGGGCTCTACATACGATGCTGCTGGTAACATCGTGCTCGGCAACATGAACCTCGATGGCATCGACTTTATGGGCATGTTCGGCGGTTATATGAATGGCTCTATGGGTGAGATTGCCTCGTTGGCACTTATCCTTGGTGGCTTGTACCTCTTGTGGCGTAAGGTTATCTCATGGCATATCCCCGTTGCTGTGCTCGGCACCATGGCGGTATTTGCTCTCTGCGTAGCCTTGGGCATTGGTGGTGGTTCGTTGTGCTACGAGCTTCCCTTGTTCCACATCTTGGCGGGTGGCGCATTGCTCGGTGCTATCTTCATGGCTACCGACTACTCTACATCGCCCATGACACACAAGGGTATGTTGATCTATGGTGTGGGTATCGGTATCTTAACCATGATTATCCGTTTGTGGGGTGCCTACCCCGAGGGTATGTCGTTCGCAATATTCATCATGAATGCCGCAACGCCCCTTATCAATAAGTATTTCCGTCCGAAGCGTTTCGGTGTTAAAAAGTAGTAATGGCTATGAAGAGTTCATTGAAAAATATGGTATTGGTGCTCTTCACCATTACCGCAGTTTCGGCACTTTTGGTAGGCTTGGTGGATCATATCACTAAGGATACTATCGCCCAGACTGAGCAGAATGCAAAGAACGTAGCGAAGTTCAAGGTGCTTGATGTTGCCGAGAGCGAGGCTGTAGTGGGAGAGGAGAGCGTGTTCCCTATTGGTGATTTTGAGGTTGTCGTAAGCACTATTGTTGCAAAGAACGATAGCAGCAAGGTGTTGGGCTATGCTGTTGAGGCTCCCAGCATCACAAAGTCTGGATATGGTGGTCGCATCAAGCTTATGGTAGGCTTCGTAGAGGAGAATGGCGACGTCACAATTAGTGGTGTCGAGGTGTTGGCGCAGAGTGAGACCCCAGGTCTTGGTGCTAACATGACACAGCCAGGCAACGCTCTTGAGAAGTCTATCCTTAAGAAGAACCCTGCGGCGTTGACATTCAAGGTTAAGAAAGATGATGTTAATGGCTCGTTCGACTCGCTTACGGGCTCTACAATCTCATCTCGCGCATATGTAAATGCCGTAGAGACAGCCTACGCTGGTTATCTCCAGGCAAAGGGCGAGCTCGATGAGACTAAGGTCGTAGGTGCCGACGCGGCTTCGGGCGCTACAAATGCAAAGCGCACAGAGGCTGAGAAGGTAGCAGATGATGTAGAGGTCGCAGAAGATGTTGACACAGCCTCGGGTGCGACAACTACCGAGGAGTGTCAGGTAGAGAATAACGTAACAGAGGAGGAGAAATAATGGGTAAACTTCAACTTATAACAAGGGGTATTCTCAAGGAGAACCCCACCTTTGCACTTATCTTGGGTATGTGTCCCACGCTTGGTGTCACCTCTACGGCCATCAATGGTATGGGTATGGGTGTGGCAACAATGGCGGTACTCATCCTCTCGAATATGGCTATTTCGCTCATCAAGAACCTTATCCCCAGCAAGGTGCGCATCCCAGCATTTATCGTGGTCATCGCATCCTTCGTAACCATTATCGGTATGTTGATCAAGGCCTACCTCCCCGCACTCGATGCGTCGCTTGGTGTCTTCATCCCACTTATCGTGGTTAACTGTATCATTCTTGGTCGTGCCGAGGCCTTTGCGTCGAAGAATGGCGTATTTGATTCGGCGTTGGATGGTGTGGGTATCGGTCTTGGCTTTACTCTCTCGCTTACGGTCATTGGTGCTGTGCGCGAGGTGCTCGGCTCGGGCGCCATCTTCGGCTTCTCATTTGCCGCAGATGTCATGCCCCTGCTCTTCATTCTTGCTCCTGGTGGCTTCCTTGTGTTGGGCTACCTTATGGTTGTGTTTAACAAAATTGCAAAACGATAATAGCTATGAATTTGTTGACTATTCTATCCACTGGAAATATCTCGCAGGAGGTATATAATGGCTTTGCTACGGGTACTGTTAGCGTGCAGGAGATTAGCCTTATCGCTATTATCATCGGCGCAATCTTCGTGAACAACGTGGTGCTCTCGCAGTTCCTCGGTATCTGCCCCTTCCTCGGTGTATCATCAAAGGTGAATACATCACTCGGTATGGGTATGGCCGTGACCTTCGTTATGGCACTCGCCTCAATCGTTACATGGTGCTTGCAGACCTATATCCTCGAGCCCTTCGGCATCGAGTTTATGCAGACTATCGTCTTCATCCTCGTTATCGCTGCTCTCGTGCAGATGGTCGAAATCGTACTTAAGAAGGTATCTCCCGCACTATATCAGGCGCTTGGTATCTTCCTACCTCTTATCACAACTAACTGTGCTGTGCTCGGTGTGGCAATTCTTATGGTGCAGAAGGATATGGACCTCCTCACAGGTGTTATCTACTCCGTAGCTACAGCCCTCGGCTTCGCCCTCGCTCTTGTCCTCTTTGCAGGTATCCGCGAGCGTCTCGAGGTTGAGGATGTCCCCGCAGCCTTCCGCGGTGTGCCCATCGCACTTATTACTGCGGGCCTCCTAGCAATGGCATTCATGGGCTTCGCGAATGTAGTTCCCCTCCCATAATTTTCGTGATAGCGGCACATCTGTGTCACATCCCTAAAAGTAAATCACCCAAGGCTGTACTAATTGTACTATCCTTGGGTGATTTCTTTTGTGATGCACCACATCTGCACCGCTCTGACGAAAATTAATTTCTTGTGATAAGGTAGACATCTACTGCCGCTAACAAAAATAAATGCGAATAGGCAGTACGCTTTAGTACAGCCTATCCGCATTTTTTTTGCCGAGCGTTGTATCTGCAGCCTTCTGACAAGAAATTGGGTCGTGCTTAGGGAGATTAGTGAATTTAGGGAGATTAAGGAGATTAGAGAGAAGAGCGATGTTGCATACTCCCTACACTAAATTCCTTAACTTCCCTAAGTTCCTTAAACTCCCTTCTTGCTCTAAATATCCATCGAGCCAAACACTACAGGCAGGCTCAAGCAGCACGATACTGCCTTGCCACTCTTCATGCCTGGGGTCCAGCGGGGTGAGCTCAACATAACGCGCGTAATCTCATTCTCGAACGACTTGTGTGCCGTACCCTTGATGCACTCTATATTCATAATCGCCACATAACCAGCGCTATCAACCTTAAACTTTACGACATAGTGTGCTGCGAGGTTCTTATTGCGGAGCTGCTTGGGGTAGCGTAGGTTCTCGAACAACCAACTATTGAAGGCCTCGGTGCTTGTATTCATAAATATGGGCAGCGTGTCTGGAGTATTCTCGATGTTCTTGTCGAGCGAGTTTGTGCGGATAATAACCACGCCATCCTCCACATTGCCGTAATCCTTATAGTAGGAGAGCATCTCGGGCTCCTTAAAAACTGTCACATCCTTAATCTCCTCGGGTTTCAGGGCGTTAACCTGCTCCACGGTAGAGGGCACGCCATCAATAATATAGACGGGGTTCTTGTCCGACACACTCTCCTTGTCCGAGTCAAGTGCCATAATAACAATCTGGTTCTCCATCTCGCCCTTTGTTGCGGGTATCTTGCTCTGCTTTGACTCCAACTTGAAGGCGATAGGTAGCATAAACGACACTGATACCGCGTGGCCATTGTTAAAACCTGGTGTCCAGCGGGGCGAGGTGCTAATAACGCGCTTTACCTCCTCGCCAAAGATGTCGGGGTACTCCGACTGGATAATATTGATGCGGTCGTAGTCGATATATCCGTGGCGGTTAACGATGAAGTTTGCTACAACCATATCCTCTTTACTCTCCTTCATTGCCGCATCGGGATAGCGTACATTCTGCATCACCCACTCGCGGAACGCAAGGAGGTCGCCACCCATAAACTGAGGCATAACATCGGCATATACAAAGGGCAGATCCTCCTCTTCGGCATTCTTGAGTGTGATGACAATAACGCCATTCGAGGTGTCGCCGAGGTGCTCAAACTCCTTAACATCCTTTTTGTTCGTAAGCACGGTCATCGACTCGAGGTCATCGCCCAAGTACTTAACCTCCTCGATAGTCGCTACCTTACCATTAATAATATATAGGGGCTTTTGTACCTCGCCATTGGCGTATGACGCAAGGGTAGCAAAGAGCGCTACCATGGTTATAAGTAAGCGTTTCATAATTTCTCTCGGTTTTAGGTGTTCTGTAATCAGTTGTAAGAGCTCTTGTTTTTTATTGCAAAGATAGGGGCATATTTCGCTATTGCCTAATTTTTAAGGTTAAAGAGTGTTAATGAAAATGTTAAATAGTGTTAAGAGGGGTTACGGATGCGATATTTTTGCTACCTTTGTAGTAAAGCATTGAGCTATGAGAGAGCAGAACTTTAAAATAGTATCCGTCGTCGTGGTCTTGGCCTTAGCGCTTCTTGTCGCTGTCGAGGCGATGTGGAGTGTGCGTACCTATCGCGACATGCGCAGGAGCTACGAGCAGCAGATATGCAGCGTCTTGGAGGAGGCTGCGTGGAAGTATGCCACGAACTCCATGAGCGGTGATGCCGCAATCAACATAGGCAATATCTCGCGCTTCCACGCCTTTGTGGGTGAGGGTCTGCGCACCGCGGGCTTAGCTACGGAGTTTCGTGTAGAGGTGCTCTCGACAACCGATGCCGAACCTATTGTGATTATGACAATGGGCGAACTGTCTAAGGATGAGGATATTATATCGGTAGATAAGAGGCTAACTCCACTAATTCTGCGCCTGAGTGTTACCGACCCGCACTCTGCCATCCTTGGCGACATGAAGCGTATGCTTGTAATGCAGGGTCTCTCGGTTTTGCTCCTTATCATCGCCTTTCTCTATATGCTGCGCACGCTATTTCGTGCTAAGGAGGTAGAGAAGATACGCCGTGACCTCACGCATAACATCACACACGAACTTAAGACGCCCATTGCTGCGGCATACGCCTCGGTTGACGCACTGCGCACTATGCCCGAGATTGTGGACCAGAAGCGCGACGACTACCTCGACATGGCACATGGCGAGTTGCAGCGCTTGGGCACGATGGTAGATGAGATACTGCGTAGCTCGACCGAGAAGTTCGCAACGGCGGAGTTACGCCTCGAGGAGTGCAGCGTGGCGGATATGGTAGAGCGCGTGGTAAAGTCTCTCGATATGCGCTACGCCTCGCGTAGTGTCGAGTGGAGCATAGAGGTGGATGAGGGGTGCGCCGTGGTTGCCGATGCCTTCTACCTTGAGGGTGCGCTCTCGGCAGTTGTTGAT
>JAEZPN010000114.1 GCA_023413645.1 Bacteroidota bacterium | reverse complement strand
TCGATATACTATGTTACGGCATACGACCCATCATACTACAACATTATGGTGTCGGGTAATCAGGTATGGGTAGAGCCTAAGTATATCACCTCGATGTTCGGCTCGTGGGGTGCTACAAACGTAACATTTGGCATCTACGCATCACCATGGAACTATGGTTGGAGTTATCGCGTAGATCCATTCTACTACTCTATGTGGGGTTATCCACGCTACTCGTGGTACGACTGGAACTGGAACATCTGCTACAACCCCTACTACTACGATTGGTATTGGTATGGTTGCTACTACGACCCATACTACCACCACCATCATCACCACAGCCCAGGTTATCGCCCTACGCCTCCGCCACCATCGCACCGCCCAGGTCATAACCCAGGTCATAACCCAGGTCACAAGCCAGATCACAACCCCGGTCCAGACTATCGTCCCGGTGGTACTACAGGTTCAGGTGCTTCGTCGGGTCCTGGCAACTTGAACGGCAACCGCGTGAACACTGGCGACCGCTATACTTTGCCCACAACAAACCGAAACTATGGTTCGTCGGATAGCCGTGTTAATGTTCGCCCCGGAAATGGCGGTTCAACATCGCAGGGCTTCAATGGCACAAGCGTGAACCCCACGACTAAGACAAATAACAACAAGAATAGTTTCGTTGTATCTGACACTCGCGTAGATGGTGTAGGTGTATCGAACTCGTCGAGTAGCAATGTGTCGAATAGCAGCAATAGCAACTACCGCGTAGGCACTATCGACAGCAGCAACTCAACACGCAACAACAGTTCAAGCTCAAGTTCAAGCTCTTCGAGCAATGTTCAGAGCAGCAAGGTGAATGGCAGCTCGTCAGGTAGCAATAGCAACTTCCGTCAGGGTAGTTCGAGCTCATCGACACGTACGGGTTCAAGCAGCAGCACACAGTCGAGTGGCGGTAGGGTATCAAGCTCATCGAGCACGTCAACTAATAAGACTTCGACAAGCTCTAACTATCGCTCAGGCTCATCATCGTCGAGCAGCCGCAGTAGTTCGTCATCGTCATCATCGAATTATCGCAGTGGTTCAAGCTCGTCAAGCAGCCGCAGCTCAAGTTCTTCGATATCGTCATCACGCTCGTCATCATCATCGAGCAGTCGCTCAAGCTCTTCGGGCTCGTCTGGTTCATTCCGCAGTGGCTCGTCAAGTGGCAGCAGCCGCAGATAGCATCCTTCAAGGAGTATGTCTCCACGTGTGGCATACTCCTTGTCGTAATACTCCAAAAACGCTTTTAATAGTTTGATTATGAGACGTCTTTACATAGTTATAATGGTGGCCGTGGTATCACTCTTTGCTGCGCCACGTCTCTCGGCACAGGACTTCGGAGGTACAACCCTCAACAACGACATCGTGACATGGAGCGACTTGCAGAACCTGTCGTTCACATCGCATAACTACGGCACGGCACGAAGTATGGGTATGGGTAATGCCTTTACCGCCCTCGGTGCCGACCTAACCTCTGCTTCGCTTAACCCTGCGGGTATAGGTATGTACGTCGAGAGCGACTTTAGCTTCTCGCCCATGATGCAGTTCTCGAAGACTAAGACTGAGGGTGGTGAGCCCTTCTATGTGGGTGTCCCCAAGCGTCAGCAGGAGTTTAAGGATCACTCTGAGCGCTTTGGCATGTCGAGCATAGGTGGTGTCTTTTCAGTATATCGTGGCACAGGTGCGCTTACAAACCTCAACTTGGGTGTTGTCTACAACCGCATCGCCGATTTCAACTACAACACCATGAGCGCCTCAATAGGCAACCCCGCGACAAACTCTATGGCAAATCTCTTCTGCACGCTCTCAAATATCGACGGCCTGCAGACAAATGCCGATGGCACAATGCCCTTTGGCAACGACCCATACTATTGGGGTGCTACATTGGCATATAAGAATGGACTCACAAATAAGGATGAGTTGGGTTGGTATATCGACCGCATCGCTGAGTATGCCGAGATCGACCAGTACTCTGCAACTGAGGTGCGTGGCTCGTTGGGCGAGTACGACTTCACTATGGGTATGAACTTCGCAGATATCGTATACGTGGGTGCTACACTCGGCATCCAGAGCCTCAACTACAAGCGTAGCGTATTCTATGGCGAAAACTACTTCTACCCCGATCAGATATACCCCTCAGGCGAGGATATGCCCTATCAACTCGAGTATATGAACTACGAGCAGCGCACACGCCTCTCGGGTACGGGTATCAACTTCAAGCTCGGTGTAGCCGTTCGCCCCGTGAAGTGGTGGAGAGTGGGTATCGCATACCACACCCCAACCTTTATGAATACCTCGTTGCAGTATGGTGCTGATATGTGGTCGGCAACATATAGCGCAGGCAATAACCCAGATGGCTATAACCTCGATAGAGATGGATATACATACTTCAATGTAGGCACACCCGTCTGGGAGGATGCTGGCGAGAACTCGTGGAACTACACCTCGCCCTCGCGCCTCTTGCTCGGTACTGCCTTCACGCTTGGCGGTAGAGTAATCCTCTCGGCAGACTATGAGCGCAGCTGGTACCAGTCAGTTAAGTTGAAGGATGCACCTATTTATGGTCTCGACTATACCGATATTACGAAGATGGTATTCCAGGGTAGCAATACCGTGCGTGTAGGTGCTGAGGCATATCTGTTGCCCTTCTTGGCTGTGCGCGCGGGCTATATCTATAGTGGCAACACGCTCCGTAAGGGCTATGAGGGCATCATTGCTGGCCACACCATTCCTACACGTCAGGAGTATATCACTGCGGGTCTAGGTCTTAAGTTCTCTCGCACGGTATATCTCGACCTCGCTTATCAGTATGGCACAACGAAGTATACAGCGCACCAGACCTTCTACTACACAGATTACGACAACCTCAACAACAATATCGAGAGTATTGTCTTTAATGATAAGGTATCTCGCCATATCGCTGTCGTAACCCTCGGCTTCCGCTTCTAATGGAATGTATATAAATAATAATAGGGACAACCACAATGGCTGTCCCTATTATGTTTTTGTGTATGATGGACTAAATCTGCTTGCGCATGCGTGCTACGGGGATGTCGAGCATCTCACGATACTTTGCCACCGTGCGGCGGGCAATGCGGTAGCCCTTATCGTTGAGGATGTCCATAAGGTTCTCGTCCGTAAGCGGGTGACGCTTATCCTCATTGTCGATGCACTCCTGCAGGATGGTCTTAATCTCGTGGCTCGAGACCTCCTCGCCAGAGGTTGTCTGCATGCCCTCCGAGAATAGAGATTTTAATAGTATGATGCCGAAGGGGGTTTGTATATACTTGCTATTCACCACGCGCGAGATGGTCGACACGTCGAGCTCCGTGCGGTCGGCGATGTCCTTCAAAATCATCGGCTTAAGCTTGCTCTTATCGCCCTCCTGGAAGTATTCGCGCTGGAAGTCGAGGATGGTCTGCATGGTGCGCATAAGGGTGTCGTGGCGCTGCTTAATCGCCGAGATGAACCACTTTGCCGAGTCTATCTTCGACTTTACGAACTGCACAGCCTCCTTATCCTCAGCCTTGATAGTGCCATCGGGTGCCACCATGTCGCGCATCATATCGCGGTAGCGGCGCGAGATGCGCACCTCGGGAATATTCGACGAGTTCATCGCGAGGCGTAGCTCACCATCCGTGGTGTCGAGCACAAAGTCGGGGGTGATATATGGCGTGGTGTCGATGCCGCCTTCAACATGTAGGTTGCCAGGCTTAGGCGAGAGTGTGCGGATATACTCTATAGCGTCGCGGAAGGCCTCCTCCGAGGTGCCGAGGCGTGCTATGAGCTTCTCGTAGTGCTTCTTGGCGAATGCCTCGAAGTGGTGGCTAACGATCTTGAACGCGAGGTGCTTAGCGCTGGTGTCGAGCATCTGGCGGTGCATCTGCAGCAGTAGACACTCCTGCAATGTGCGGGCACCGATGCCTGCGGGTTCGAGTTCCTGAACGATGTGTAGTATGCGCTCTATCTCCTCGACCGTTACATCCATGCTGCGTGTAAAGGCGAGGTCGTCAGAGAGCGATATAAGGTCGCGACGCAGGTAACCGTCATCGTCGAGGCTGCCGACGATATATGCCGCTACGATAAGTTCCTCCTCACTAAGTGAGCGGAAGCGCAGCTGCTCCATAAGCGTCTCGCCCAGCGAGTGCGACTCGGTTATATATACGGGGCGCTGCTTGTCATCCTTCGAGAAGTTGTTCACGCGCGCCTTGTATGCGGGTGTCTCATCCTCCTTGCCGAGGTACTCCTCGACGGATATCTTCTCGGGGGCGTCGTCGCTGTCGTTGTGTGCTTCAACATCCTCCTCGAGGACTATGTTTTCCTCGATTTCACGCTTGATGCGCTCCTCGAGTTGCATCGCGGGGAGCTCGAGTAGCTTAATCATCTGTATCTGCTGCGGTGAAATCTTCGTCTGCAGCTGGATGGTCTGTTGAAGTCTGTTTGCCATAATCGTAGTGTTACTAAATTAAAAAACGGTCGGCCTTGGGCCGGCCGTTTTTATCAGGCATAACGCTTTAGAACTCTGCGTTCTTTGGAGTACGTGGGAATGGGATAACATCGCGAATGTTGCCCATACCTGTCACGAAGAGAAGCAGACGCTCGAAGCCCAAACCGAAACCTGAGTGTGGCGCCGAACCCCAACGACGTGTGTCGAGATACCACCACAGCTCCTTACGGCTCATGCCCAACTCATCTACTCTAGCACAAAGCTTGCCAAAGTCGGCCTCACGCTCCGAACCACCGATAATTTCGCCAATCTGGGGGAACAAAACGTCCATAGCGCGAACGGTCTTGCCGTCCTCGTTCTGCTTCATATAGAATGCCTTAATCTCCTTAGGATAGTTGATAAGGATTACGGGACGCTTGAAGTGCTCCTCAACGAGGTAACGCTCGTGCTCTGACTGAAGGTCGCAGCCCCACTCGCAGGGGAACTCGAACTTCTTGCCTGAAGCCTTCAAAATCTCGATACCCTCAGTGTAGTCGAGGCGTACGAAGTCGTTGTCTAAGACGAACTGAAGGCGCTCCAAGAGACCCTTGTCCCACATCTTGTTCATGAACTCGAGGTCCTCGCGGCAGTTCTCCATAGCGTAGCGGATGAGGTACTTGAGGAAGTCCTCAGCGAGGTCCATGTCGTCCTGCAACTCGTAGAACGCCATCTCGGGCTCAATCATCCAGAACTCTGCCAAGTGGCGAGGAGTGTTAGAGTTCTCGGCACGGAAGGTAGGACCGAATGTGTAGATCTGTCCGAGTGCCAAAGCACCAAGCTCACCCTCGAGCTGACCAGACACAGTAAGGCTACAGTGCTTACCGAAGAAGTCCTGAGTGTAGTCTACAGTGCCATCCTCGTTGCGTGGAGGGTTCTGCATATCGAGTGTCGATACGTTGAACATTGCACCCGCACCCTCGCAGTCTGAAGCTGTGATAAGGGGAGTGTGCAAGTAGTAGAAACCACGATCGTTGAAGTACTTGTGGATGGCAAATGCCATGGCGTGACGGATGCGGAGCACAGCACCAAATGTGTTGGTACGTGGGCGCAAGTATGCTATGTCGCGCAAGAACTCCAATGAGTGACCCTTCTTCTGCAAGGGATAAGTCTCAGGGTCGGCAGTGCCATATATCTCAATCTTTGACGCCTGGACCTCTACGCCCTGGCCCTGACCGAGTGATGCTACGAGTGTACCATCAACGCGCAAGCAAGCACCTGTGGTTACGCCCTTGAGCTCTGCCTCGTCGATCTTTGTAAGGTCTACAACAACCTGAATGTTAGCAACGCAAGAACCATCGTTAAGCGCGATGAATGCTACGTTCTTGTTGCCACGCTTGGTTCTTACCCAACCCTTTACGGTGATCTCTCTGCCGTCGCCCTCCATCATGAGGATCTCGGCGATACGTGTAAGTTTCATAAATTATATCGTTTTTATATATTATTTCCTCTGTTGTCTACGTTGGTATAACGCTATAATAGGTCACAAAATTACTAATTTTTTTACAAACGATTGCACACTTATCGCTTTTTTGTATCTTTGTCATAAAATAGAACCATGAAAAAGAGCTTTTTCTATCCCATATTTGCCATTTTGGCTCTCTTCGTGTCGCTCGATATGGCATCGGCACAGGCTGTGATTGGCCGCACGGAGTTCGTATGCTACGACAAGCGTAACGACGCAAAGAGCGATGTCCGCACTAATAACGACAAATATATCGACCTGCGCCCCACGCTACAGTTCGAGGGCGAGGGTAGTGTGCGTGCAGTCTATGAGCAGGAGATTGAGGTCCCCGCATCGTGGAATGACTACAACGCCTACCTCCACACCGAGAATGTGGGTGGCGACTACACAATCTTTGTCAATGGTGTGCAGATAACCTCGGCAATCGACCGCTTTACCCCCACCGAGATATACATATCTCCCTACCTCGACCAGGGTAAGAATGTCGTTGCTGTGGTGGTGGTTGATGAGCCATACATGGAGGCTGTTGCCGAGGGTCTTACACAGCCCAAGCGTCAGCAGTTTGATAACTGCTACATCTTTGCACAGCGCCGCTTGGGTATCTACGATTTCAACGTGCGCTTGGTGCCCGATTCGTTGGAGCGCTTCGCGGAGCTTAGGCTCGATGTCTTGGCCGACAACTCCTTCTCTTCGGACGAGGTTATCGAGGTGGGCTACGATATTTATGACCCCAATGGTCAGCTTAAGGAGTATAGCGTAAACGACCTCGCACTCGAGAAGTTCACGCGCGATACCCTCAGCTTTAAGCCCTATATCTACCACTCAAATCCCAACCGCTGGAGTCCTGCAAATCCTAAGCTCTACGACCTTACGCTATATGTAAAGCGTCATGGTATGCTCTGGGAGTATATACCCTTGAAGGTGGGCTTTGCCGAGTATGGCTACACGGAGGATGGTGCAATCACGGCATTCGGTAAACCCCTGACACTCAAGAAGGAGACCTACAATGCTGCGGCAGATAAGGCAACTACTGAGCGCGAGATTAAGGCTTTGAAGCAGCGCGGCATAAACTGCCTTGTGCCCGACTATCCCCAGCCTCGCTGGTTCTACGATATTTGCGATAGAGTGGGCATCTACGTCATAGACTGCGCCGCAGTGACGTCGCCCTCGAGTGCCGATAACCGCGCTATAGGTGGCACACCTGCGAACGCCCCCGAGCTTGTGGATGAGTACTTGCGTCGTGTCGAGACTATGTACCACCGCGCACAGAATCATGTCTGCATCATCGCCTTTTCGTTGGGTAAGAAGGCGGGCAATGGCTATAACCTCTACAAGGCCTACGAACTCCTAAAGTCTAAGGGCGATAGTCGTGCGATTATATACGAGGATGCCGATGGCGAGTGGAACACCGATGTGATTGAATAAAAAGTCTATTTTGTCGTTACGCTCGCCCTCAAAATGCTCATTTACACTTTAGTAAACTCCGCTTTTTTCGGGCTTCGCAAGCCTAAAACTAGATCTTTTTCTTCAATCCCATAAAGTTGTGGGTGGTTGCAAAATAAAGAGAGCGAGGTGAAAAACCTCGCTCTCTTTGCGTATTGCTTACTCGTGGTGGTAGGGTTCGTTCTTCAGAATTGTAAATGCTCGGTATAGCTGCTCGGTGAAGATGGCACGCACAATTTGGTGCGAGAAGGTCATCTTCGAGAGCGAGAGCTTGCTATTGGCGCGCTGATAGACAGCATCCGAGAAACCATAAGGACCACCAATAACAAATACCAAGCGCTTAGTGCCCGCCGACATGCGCTTCTGCAAGAGGTCGGCAAACTCTATAGAGCGCAACTCGAGGCCGTGCTCGTCTAAGAGCATAAGGTGGTCCGAATCGGTAACAAGGCGTAGGATTGCCTCGCCCTCCATGCGCTTCTGCTCTGCGGCCGAGAGGTTCTTCGTATTACGTACATCGGCAAGAGTGGTAATCGCGAATTTAACATAGTGGTTTAGGCGCTTGGTGTACATCGTAACCAGCGCCTCTACCTCCTTCATATCTGTCTTGCCGACAACAATCAACTCTATATTCATACCTGCGCAATTAGTCGTTGTGGCGTAGGTCGAAGAACTTGACAACCTTGCGGCTCATAGGAGGTGTCTGTATGCGTGAGATAAGCTCCACAGACTCGAACTGTATGTCGGGAGCCACGCGCACCTTAGAGCGGAAGATATCCTTAATCTGCTTAACGAAGGCGTCGGAGTGGTTGTTGCTGCCGATGCGTATCTGAATCTGGTCGGTGCCCAACGAGTTGGTAAATACCTCGACGATGTAGTTCTCGACATCGGGGATATTGTCGAGGATGTCGAAGAGGATGGGTGGATAGATTGTCGTACCCTTGAACTTAATCATCTGGTTCTTACGTCCGATAACCGAACTTAGGCGTGCGCTATTTCTGCCACATGAGCAGGGCTCGCTAATGCGGATACATATATCGCCTGTCTTGAAGCGCAATAAGGGCATAGCCTCGACACCAAGTGTAGTGATGGTAACCTCACCGGGCTCGCCATCGGCTACGGGTTGGTTGTTCTCGTCGAGGAGTTCGACAATAATCAAGTCACCAGGGATATGGCCACCGCGGTGTGCCACACACTCGGTAAACGATGTCTGCATCTCGGTTGAGGCGTATGTAGAGAATAGCTCCAACGAGGGCCACTTCTCGTGAATTTTCGAGCCGAGCGTTGTGAGCTCACCATCGGGGGTGCGTAGAGCCTCGCCGATGCAGATTGCACTCTTGAGGTTGGAGTTGTTGTGGTCGATGCCACTCTTCTCGGCAAACTCAATCATCTTCATAAGGAACGAGGGCACAACGATACATGTTGTAGATTTAACACGCTTGATGGTATCCCACTGCAACTCGGGGATGCCGTTACCCACACGCACGATGCCCGAGCCCAACTGGCGAGCACCGAGGAAGTAGGCCAAGCCCGCCATGAAGCGACGGTCGATGGTGGTCATAAGCTGTATTACATCCTCCTTGGTGCAGCCCGTCATGGTGAATGACGATGCCTCGTTGTAGGCAAGGCGCTGTAGGTCGTTCTCTGTGAGTGCGAATGTCACAGGCTCACCAAGTGTGCCAGAGGTTGTGACATAGTCGATAACCTCAACGGGGTCAACGCACAAGAAGTCGGCATTGTGCGACTGCAAATCCTGCTTCGATGTTGTGGGGAGCTGTGCGAGGTCCTCGATGCACTTTATCGCGGCGATGTCGATATTATTGCTCTCGAACATGCGACGATAGAAGGCCGAGTGCTCCTGTAAATATGCAAGTGCCTCGCGTAGTCGTGCCTCCTGGAATGCCTTTATCTCCTCGGGAGTCTTGTAGTGAAGTGTTGTGTCCTTGATCATATGTGTATTATTTTTTTATCTTTCGCTCTATTCTACCTCTCTCGTGCGCATGAGGTATCTCCAACTCCAAGGCACGACGCCAGTAGGTCGCGGCCTTTGCTCTGTCTCCCATTGCCGACATATAGTCGCCCAGGAGTTCGTGCGTAAGGTATAGGTTGGGGTTTAGTGTCTCAAACTCTCTGAGTAGCTCACCCTCCATGGGTTGGCGCTCCTTAGTGTGGTGGCGCAATATGTCGCATAGCTCCCTATAACGGGTTATGCGTGGGTAAATATCCCTCATAGCCACATCATCGGCTGCGATGGTTAGCTCCTCGAGGGCGTAGCTTGCCTTGTTGCCTAGTTCGCCGCTAAAGACCTTGCCAAGGTCGTAGCATACAAACTCGCCGAGCTGCCACGGTGTGGTAGATACCCATAGGCGTAGCTTCGTGGGCTCGAAGACAACGCTGTGGAAGGCGATAAGCTGATTGAGTGCCTTCTCGTTGCCCAGACCAATCTCGCAATCACCCTTGCCACGTGTGTCGCGCAGAATGTTGATAGCACTCTCCACATCTATTTGAGTGTGGCGCTCGATAAGCTCCTTTAGGCGCTCATAGCGGTAGGGACTATCTGAGGTGGCGATATTCTCGAGGTTGTGCTTATCGTTGCTCAATGCCTCGGATTGTGCATGGTTGGTGCAGAGTATCTTGCTATCCTCGGTGCGATATATCGCTGTGCGCTTTGGCGTCTTCTCTATGATTGCTGCCAAACCATCCTTTGCTGAGGCGACAAGCATAGACTCCGACACGAAGCTCTTAAACTTCTGGACTATGGCATAGGCCTCATCTATGGTCGTTGCGTACTGCAATATGTGGCGCGCAATTAGCGATATGGGCATCGCCGAGGAGGTGGGTATAGTACCCTTCAGGGCGTTAAGCGTGATGCTCAGACCATGCTCGTTCATGCCCGATACCACGCCCATCATGCCTGGCCACGATAGCGACACGAAGCGGTAGCCCGAGGTAGGTTCTACAAAGAGCACGATCTTGTTCTTGGCAAAGTCGTCGCCCATGTAGAAGTCGAAGTTACGGGCTACGATGAGCTCTCCCGTAGCACTACTCTTTCCCCATGCCGCAAAACTTGTGCAGCCCACAAGCATATAGTCCTGCATGGCGTGGCCGATGTCGTGCGCAGCATGATAGTTGAGTTGGCGCACGTAGTTCGAACCATACATTTTGTATTCGTCACTCGCCGAGCGAGACATGGCGTATATCTCGTTGCGATACTCCTCGGGGATATGGCGTGCCATATTGCGGTTGAAGAATATAATAACCTTATGTAGGAACTCCACCCAGCGGCGCGAGGGTATCATCTCGTGGATGCGGTTGTGGAACGTATCTTCCTGATGCTTAAGCAGGTCGCCACAGAGCACTCCGTAGGTTGCGCCACGCTCGATGGCGTCACCCTTGATGTGTGCCTCCCACAACCCATAGCAGTTTTTGCGGAGGGTACTATCGCTACGCTTGACTATTGCATCAAGGTCGATGTTCTCCTTTGGTTCGAGGAAGTCTGCTCGGAGGTAGAGCACGACGAAGATAGCGACAATAGCCACTATCAACACCATAAGTGCACCAAACGTCCAAGCGAGAACCGTCCAAACCATCGCGTGAGAGATTAGGCGTTACCGATCTTCTTTGCCAAGTACTCCTCGCCGAGAATCTCCGAGCAGGTAACAGCCGAAGAGATTGTTGCGCCAAGGCAACCGTGAATGTTGAGGCTCTGACCCGTAATCAAGAGGTTAGATATCTTGGTGCGTGCAAAGACGAGCGATGCCAAGGGGTTACGGCAATCCTTAACCAAGCCATAGGCGCTACCCTCGGGTGTTGAGGTGTAGTCGCGGTAGGTGAGAGGAGATGCTGTGTGTATCATCTCGATATTACCCTTGAGGTTGGGATTAAACTGCGACACGAAGTCTATAACGGCGTTACCAAACTGCTCCTTAAATGCTTTGTACTCCTCGCCACGGCGACCCACTGTGGTATCTGCCCAGCGTGCGCACTGCTCAAATGGCATGGGGACAAGTAGACTGATAACATCGGTATATTCGTTGCGTGAGTTGGGCTGCATGCACATCAATACGCCAGGGATGTTTACTCCCTTGTACATGCCCTCCAAACCCCAAACATCGTCGATGTTGAAGTAGAAGTGGTTGTGGTTTTCGTACTTCACGGTGTTGGGCTTCATAAGGAGGTATGTTGTGAAGATACCGTAGGTATTAGCCAACGAGTTCATACGAGTAAAGAATGCCTTCTTGTAGATGGTGTTGTTCTCCAGCATCGAGAAGGTTGTAGAGGGGTGGATAGATGAGATGACCTTGTCACCGTAGACTCTCTCGCCCGATGTCAACTCAACATACTCCGCTTTATCACCCTCGAGGTGAATCTTCGATACGCGGGCGTTGAGGCGTACCTCGCCACCATTACGCTCAATCTGGCGCACCATGAGGTCGGCAAGCTGCTGCGAGCCATCCTCAAAGGCGTAGGCACCCTGGATATATGAGTGTGTGATAACGCCATACTCATACATAGATGTTGTAAGTCTATCACCTGCATAGAGACCCGTATTACCGGCCATTACATTACGCAAGCGGTCGTTGGCGATAGCCTTCTCAATCTCGCTATATGCTGAAACCGAGGTATAGTCCTTGCCTCCACGGTTGTAGAGCTTACCTCCGCGCAACACCTCGGGAGCAATCATATCGCCGATGTTCTGCATCTTGCCCACGATAGCCTCGATTCCCTTGCGATCCTCGGGGAAGCGTGCTGCAAGGGTGTCAATGAAACGCTCACTACCTGTAGCGTGGCTATATACCTCGCCATCCGAGAAATGGAAATAGTCGAAGCCATCCTCGCTCAACTTACGTAGACGTAGGTCGTCGGTGATGCCGAAATATTTGAAATATTGGTGCATGATCTCTCCCTCGCCCATACTGCCGATATAGTGCATGCCGGTATCGAGTGTACGACCATGACGCTTAAACGATTGCAAACAGCCTCCAATGACGCTGTGCTGCTCAAGAACGCATACGTTTAAGCCCTCCTTGCTAAGTATAATACCGCTAGTAAGACCTCCGATGCCTCCACCAATAATTATAACATCATACTTTTTCATTATCTCGTGTTTTTAATATATACAGCGTTTCAGAACTATATTTCCAGTATTTGCTAATCTCAATATCCATGTTGTGTGCCGTGGCAAACTCCCTCATCCACTCCTCGCTCACGAAGCATAGCTCGGTGGTCGTCTTGTTGAACTTCAGAAGCTTCGTGCTCCATAACTCGGTGAACTCTATGAGGCTGTGCTCGTTGCGGTGCGAAGTGTTGCCGTCGCGTACCACGATGCAGCCCCCATCGTTGAGGCTCTCGATAGCGCGCTCCAAGGTGCTACGTTGATGCTCTTGACTTACGTAGTGTAGACTATCGCTAAAGAGTATGTAGTCTGACTTGGGGAACTCCAACGTGCACATATCGCCACAGATAAAGTTTACACCCGTGCGGCGACCGAGGAAGGAGTTGCGTGCACTCTCAATCTTTGCCCCGTCGTAGTCCACGGCATATATCTTACGCTCGGGGGCGAGTATGCTAAGCATGAAGTCCATCTGTGCATTGCCTGCGCCTACGTCGGTGATTGTAGCATCGCGGGGAATGAGCCTGTCGTAGACATCGTAGTAACCATCCATGCGGCACTTTATTCGCATATACCACTCCATGATAGGACCCTTGTATATGTAGTTGCGTATGAGCAACGACCTAAAGTAGGGGTTGTGTGTGCGGCTAAACTCGTCACACATAGCGAGGTACTCCTTAGCGAAGTAGCGGCGGAGGCTCTTAGTCTGCTCCTGGTATGTAGCACCATAGGTGGTGTCGCCATGCTTGATGCGGGGCATGATGCGTGTCGCCATGATGCCGCAGTTGATATAGAAGCCCTGGTTCTTTGCCGAGAGGTGTCCTGCGCCATAGATGACTATAGGCAGAATATCAACCTTGAGCAGCTGTGCAAGGTAGAAGGCGCCCTTGTGGAAGCGCTGTATAGAGCAGTCCGCAGAGCGTGTACCCTCGGGGAATACGACAACAGAGTAACCCTCCGAAACGCGCTCCTTGACCTTCTCGGCCAGTGCCTCATAACCATCGGCAGCGTGGTGGAAGTCGGCATACTTAACAACCCATCCGAAGAAGGGTGAATTCCACACCCAGCTATTTGTCACCATGACAACCTTAGGTGTTGTCGAGAGCAACAAGAGAATGTCGGCAAACGACTGGTGGTTGGCGATGATTACTGCGGGTTTCTCGAAGCGCTCGTTCGCTCTGTTCTGGCGAATGGTCTTTATGCCAATTATTGTGGCAAGGAAGATGCGCGTAAAGAGGTATATGAACTTGTGGAATGCCAGCTTCTTCGTGCGACGCTTTATGGGCGTAATAATCAGCACGAGGGCATATAAATTCATCAGGATACAGCCTACAAGGAAGTAGATGAAGGTGTATGCCGTGTTGAGCATTACGCCAAGGGTGTAGGGTAGCTTGCCCTTCGAGGTATGGTTCGTAACGAGCATACGGAAGAGCAGCGGCTGTATGGTGTAGGATACAAGTACCACGATGCTAAGTCCAAGCACCGAGATAAGGGCGATAGACTTGAGTGCGGGGTGCTCGGCGAAGATCAATACACCCATGCCCACAATTGCTGTGAAGGCGGAGAAGAAAATCGCCGTCTTGTGTGCTCCAAGCACACGCTTACCACTCTTGTACTCCTCCAGCAGACCATCCATGATAAAGATGCTGAAGTCGTCGCCAATACCGAATATGAAGGTGGCAAGGATGATGTTTACGATGTTGAACTTGATGTCGAAGAGCGCCATCATACCCAAGATAAGCACCCAGCTAATCGCCATGGGTAGGAACGTAAGTAGCGTGAGCTCGATGCGGCCGTAGGATATGAACAACGCCACAAAGACAATCAGCGATGATACCAGCAGTATGTAGTTAAAATCGTTGCTCGTAGCCTCAACCATCTTTGCGGAGAAGTAGCTGCGGTCGATGATCGTTGTGTTTGCGAGCTCATCAATCTCGGCATAGAGCTCGGTTTTGTTGCTCTCGTCGACAACGATGCGGCACATGAGCGACGAGAAATCGTCGTTGTGCGACACCCACTCCGCAACGACGGGTATTGCTCCTATCTCCTCGGCGGTGTAACCACATGGGGTGTACTCCCTCGAGATAAGCTCCTCGAAGCGCGCAAATGCTCCAGCTCTGAAGCCCTTAGCCGTTGCTGCCTCCTCAAGTGCAGAGAGGGTCTCGGCGCGGTGCTCCGCCCAGAAGGCCTCCCAGCGCTCTATGCGTCGTGCCTGCTCCTCGGCAGGAACGATAAATTTCGAGATAGTGACAACCTCGCTTACTTTGCCCTCGGCGTGGCGCTCTTTGAGAAGAGCGTCGAGTGCTGCATACTCCTCGGTTGTGGCATTGAGACTCTCGCCACCCGTAACGATATAGACATCGTTACTCTGGTCGCCTAATATCTCCATCGAGCGAGCCTCGCCCTTTACGATATGATCGGGTACATAGTTGATATTCGACATATCCTCGTCGAACTCAACCTTATCATAGAAGAAGAGGGCACCGATGCTAAGTAGGAGTATGGGGAGCACAATCCACTTGTTGCCCTCATAGCGGTAACCTACGGCTGCCTCGATTTTGTCAAGGAGTGGACTACGCTTTGTAGAGTCGAAGCCGCGCAAGAAGTGGGGCAGGAAGACAAGGCTAAATAGGGTCGTGCCGATAAGTGAGAACACGGCGAAGAGACCCATATCCTGAAGTAGGGGTGATGAGGTGAAGATAAGTGCTGCAAAGGCACCTATCGTAGTGAAGCAACCGATGGTCAGGGGACCTGTAAGCTCCTTGAGTATCTCCTTGGGTGATGAGCAGCTGTTGAGGTGCGAGACGATGTGTATCGAGTAGCTCAACGATATGCCCAGCACCACAGTACCAGCACCTATGGCGATAGTGGAGATCTCGCCCTGAATAGCCCACACACACGCCAGAGCGAAGAGCGCTCCAAAGAGTGGGGGGATGATGATAAGGGGTATAGAGCGGCGATTCTTGAACGAGAGGAAGATGACTACCAATATGACAATCAGTGCAATACCGCCAGTGATTGCAGAGTCCCTCTTAATCTGTCGAGCGTTGTAAACCGCAACGATGGGGCCGCCGATGACATCCAACGTAACACCATCCATCTCTGCGTACTTCTCGGCATGCTCCAGACCACTAACGAGGGCATCGTTTTGGCCGGTGTCGCCCATGCCATTTGCGGGCTGTATGAAGATGAGCATTGTCGAGAGGTCGTCGGTAAAGAGTCTACCCTCGTATATCTGATACTCCATGTCGGGGGCAAAGGCCTCGAACTCCTGGAGTAGGGGTGTGCCAATGTTGATGGGGTCCTGCATAACAACGTCGCCCACAATCATTCCCGAGGGCGAGGTAAGCATGTCGTAGACGTTGTCTACAGAGGCACCGATACTCTCCTTGTTGAGGTTGGCCTCGAGTGCGACGTAGCCCTCCTCATCGAGGAAGATGGGGAGATTGTCGTAGACGAAGTCGGTGCAAGCGCTAATAGTGTCTTCGTCGGCATACGCCGTAACAGAGCTTATAAGTCCCGACTCCACCATGGCGGAAATCTTCTCTTCGAAGCGCTCGGCAGATGCAATCATAGCATCGGGGTCGGTGCCGTTTACCATCACGACAATCTTATCCTTGACCGCAACATTTGCGAACGAGTCACTCTTCTTGTCGTTGTCGTTGCCGAAGAAGTTGGTGATATTCTCCTGGAACGACATCTGCGACGCCATGACACCACAGAGGGCAACCATAGCAACGAGCACGACATAGAAGGTTGCTCTATGTCGCTCAAACCATTCGTATATGTATATGAAGATTCTACTCATGGTTGTGTCTGCATTTGCGCATAATGAAATATGCGATGATGAAGCCTACGATGGCGAGTATCGCGCCAAGTATCACACTACCAATGATATACTGGTTGATGCTGTCGAGTGCCGACTGGTGTGATATGTTCTCGAGCGTAGCATAGTTCTTGATGCCGAGGACCTCGGCGCCGAGCACCATGCTCACATATATAATCACAGGGATGAGGGGCGGAATGCTGACACCCGTAAATGCCGCTGCGACAATCTTGTTGAGGCGTAGCAGCTGCGCCACCACCGCAGCAAGAATGGCCTGGTAGCCCCACACGGGTATGACGCTGCAGAAGATACCCAAGGCGATGGCACACGACATGCGCATATTCGACTCCTTGCTGTGTATGACATGCTTAGCCATGAACTTGCGGACATTCTCTGGCGAGAACTGCCTGAAGAAGCGCCAAGGGTAGTAAAATATCAGCGCATATAACACCAATATGGTATTAAGGATGCTGATACGTGTGAAGTCCTTGAAGGGTCTAAAGTGCGATACACGCTCCTCGACAGGGGGGTAATAGACCTTGATAGGTACATTCTCCACGTTGATGCCACGCCATGCTGCACGCACGATAATCTCTACCTCAAACTCGTAACGTCGAGTGATGAGGCGTATGTTGTGTAGTGGCTTCAATGGGTAGAGTCTGTAGCCCGACTGTGTGTCAGAGAGGCGCTTACCCGTCTCAACCCTATACCAGAAGTTTGAGAACTTGTTGGCAAAGGTATTCTTTGAGGGCATGTTATCTGCCGCGAGGTTACGCGCACCAACAAGCAGGCTGTTGGGCTCCTCCTCGATGCGGTCTATAAATACGGGGATGTCGTCGGCATAGTGCTGACCGTCGGCATCGATGGTTATAGCATACTCGTAGCCCCACTCGTATGCACGCTTTAGTCCGAGCTTAAGTGCGTAGCCCTTACCCTTATTCTTTGCGTAATCAATAACCTTGATGCCCTCGATACCTGCCAATACATCAGCCGTGTTGTCTGTGCAGCCGTCGTTTACGACGATGACATCCGAGGCGTACTTCTTAACGTCGGCAATGACCGTAGCAATGGTGCCGACATTGTTGTATGTCGGAATAATCACAGCGCACTTTAGGGCCTCAAGTCTCTCGCGGGGTGTAAGCTTCGCACTCTCCATTATCGTATCTCGGCGCGTAGTTTAAGAACTGTCTGCTGGTTGTCGCAACGCTCCACTGTAGCACGAAGCTTAGTGTCGCTAAGCGATATGTTGATAGCTATACGTAGTCCCTCCTCGGGGATGAGCGCAGAGACATACTTGCAATCCTTAATCGAGGCGAACGACACGGGACGAGAGAGAATCTCGCCGAGCGACTCGCGGATGATGGTAAGGGTGCAAACGCCTGGCACAACGGGCTGCGAGGGGAAGTGACCCTCGTAGATGTGGTGCTCCTTAGCGAGCGTCACAACAATGTTGTGCTCACCATCGGCGGGTGAGGCGATGCTATCAATGGTGTAAAAGTTACCCTCTAAACGCATAATATCTATTTGAATATCTGACCATCAATGGTCACGTTAAATTGCTTGTTTTTAAATGTGTACATCGTGTAGTCGCCCGATTTCTCAACCATCTTGAGGCGATTTATCGACATATCCTTGCGGTCGAAGATCAGCTCCACCTCCGCAATCTTTACTGCACCCTTGCCACGCTCGGGCTTCAAAACCACGCTCCACTCCTTGTCGCTCTTAGTTACCGTGGGCGTAAAACCCTTAGCGATATTGGTCATGTCGCCCTTCATGCAGGCGCCAAGCATGGCGCTGAGCTGCTTAAGCATGGGGTTGGAATTTGCGTTACGCTTTGTTACGTTTGCACCACTCTTCATCTCGAACCACTCCGCCGTGAGCTTGATGTAGTCACCATCGTTGAATGAGAGAAGTATGTTGTTGGGCTCGAGGTAGTAGAAGTCTCCCTCCTTTGTCACAACATCTGCCAATACCGCAACCTCGCGTGTCTGCGTCATCTCGGCATGGATAGATGTTATGCCGCTATTCTTTGCCTTAAGCTCGCGCTCAAACTCCGCGTTGAGGCTCTGTGCTGAGGCACTAAAACCCATCGCAAGTGCCAGCATAGCAAGTAGAAACTTAACTTTCATAGCTTTGAATATTTAGCATTTCGTCGAGTGCTACAAAGCGATATCCGCGCTGTGTACACTCCCTAATAAGCATCTCGAGTAGTTCTTCGGCGCCATCGCACCTGTCGTGCAGGAGGATGATAGCTCCGGGACGTAGCTTCTTTATTATGCCCTTTACGACGCTCTCGCGCGTGGGTCGCTGCATGGTGTCGTAGGAGCGTATGCTCCAGCCGATAGTGCTCATATTTAACGCTTTAACCGCCTTGCCAATGCCGGGTGTTGTAACGCCAAAGGGGGGTCTAAAGAGTCGTGGGCGGCATCCCGTAGCACTATAAATAGTCTCTGAGCATGCCACAATCTCGTGCTCTATCTTTTGCTTATTTCCCATCGGAAACATGGCGTTGTGCGAGTAGGTGTGGTTAGCCACGATATGGCCCTCATCTACTATGCGCGAAGCAAGTGCGGGGTTTTCTTCAACGTTCTTGCCTATAAGGAAGAACGTAGCGCGTATGCTGTGGCGCTTGAGCACGTCGAGAACCTTTGTCGTATTCTTAGCGTTGGGGCCATCGTCAAAGGTTAGCGTTATACACTTATCCTTGACCGCGCCCTTGCAATATGCCTTAATGTAGATATTACTTCCCACATCTGTTGAAGCCCACACCAAGAAGATGTTGGCAGCGACAAAAATTGCCAAGCAGACGAGAAGTATGATACCTAAACAAGACATCTTACGACAATAACTGTGGGTGTAGCACCAAAATATTCGTTGTATATAACTACCTCGGGTGTGCCCGCTGCCACAAGCTTTACAGCCTCGGCGAAACACATGGCTGAAGCGGTGGGGAAGAGACCATGCTCCGCATATCCATTATATATAACGCGCGCGTGCTCGGTTGTAGCATATCGCTCCACTACCTCCTCGCGCGTAAGGCTCTCCGCGGGGAATGCCAATGTCGTAACCTCGGCGATAGAGCGTTCGTTACGCTTAGCATCTACAATGGCGAACATTGCGCCCTCGCCACACGCCACCTTGCGGAAGGCGCCCATGCGCTCCATGATGCGGTGCTGTGAGGGTGTCTCCTCGTCGAAGGCACCGAGCAGCATATGCTCGCTGTCGCCATCCTCGGCACGCATCATAACATCGAGGAGTGCATCCTCGAAGCTATGGCTGCGGTTGACGTAGGTCACGTTGTAGCAGTGGTTATGACCCAAGAGTGCAATCTGACCGCCTACGGTGTTGAAGGTACTCTGGATGAAGGGTGTGGGGTTGAGCAACTGCTCCTTATCGACGATTACGTTGCGCAAGAAGCGCTCGCTATCGGCGAGGCAGCCCCAGCCCGTAGCAGTGATGATGCCGTCGAGGCTTGCGATACCCTCAACGCCACCAAGTGTCTCCATAGCAGTCGTTACAGCACTCTTAATCACGCGGCTCATGCGGCGGCGTAGTCCCGCATCGGGGATAAGCACCTTTATATCGGTTGTTACATCGTGGTTAGTGACCACGCGCTCAATAAAGCACCTCATAGCCTAACGTGTAAAGAGTATTGAACTGCAGTTGCCACCAAAACCAAAGGAGTTGCTAAGCACACACTTAACCTCGGCACCCTCCTCAAAGCGAGTGATGGGCGTAAGGTTGTATGCCGCTATAGGCTCTTTAAAGTTGTGGTTGGCATATCTATATCCATGCTGGATAGCCAAAACAGAGAATACCGCCTCGATGCCTCCCGCTGCGGCAAGCGTATGTCCCGTAAAGCCCTTTGTCGAGCTAAATGGGGGTACGTTCTGACCAAAGAGGCGCACAAAGGCTGCACTTTCGGAGGCGTCATTATTGGGTGTTCCCGTGCCGTGTGCGTTGATGTAGTCCACAGCGCTGGGCTCGATACCCGCCATAGCAACGGCATCGGCCATAGCCATATAGGCGCCATTACCCTCTGCCGAAGATGCTGTCTGGTGGTGAGCATCGTTACGGTTGGCGTAGCCTCCCAAGTGGCAGATGTAGTCTGCGGCATCATCCTCGCGCTGTAGCACGATGTAGCCAGCACCCTCGCCGAGGTTTAGTCCTGCACGTGTCTCATCAAAGGGACGGCAGGGGCTCTCGTCGAGGATCATCAACGACTTAAAGCCGTTGAGCGTAAAGGCACTCAACGCATCGCTACCTCCCACAACCACCGTATCTACGATGTTGTGCTTGAGTAGCTTAGCGCCCGTAATCACGGCATTTGCAGCCGACGAGCAGGCGGTGCTGAGCGTTGTGGTGTAGCCCTTGATGCCGCAGTATTTTGCTATAGCATCGGTGCTTGCTGCGCAGTCGTGCATCCTTACATCGCGCAACCTTCCAGCACGGTCATCCTCGATGAAGCCCTCGAAGAAGTGCTCCGTGAGGTCCATACCTCCAACCGATGTCGAAGAGACAAGACCGATGCGTGTGGGGTTGCTCATGTCGTTGCCCTCGAGTGCTTCGCGCACAGCGAGGATGCCCAATAAAGCGGTACGCGACAGATGCTCGCGTGTTGGAATGCCGAGAAGTTCGTGCAACTCCTCGTTGCTCATGGCGAGTTCACCAACGGGGAGACGGTGGCTTGTTTTGAGGAGTGTAGGGTGTGCCGAAATGCCACTCGCACCCTCGCGTAAGGACGCAAGGTTGCGCTCGACACCCACGCCGAGTGCCGAGACAACACCTACACCTGTCACAACAATACCCATACTCCTACTTGCGGTTCGCGCTGATATACTCGGCAAGTGTCTTTACAGAGTAGAATACGGGCTTTGCCTCAGCAGAGTTTGCGAGCTTAACGCCGTAGTACTTCTCCAAAATAAGGATGATCTCGAGTGCGTCGATAGAGTCGAGACCGAGGCCCTCGCCAAACAATGGCGCCTCTGCATCGATATCTTCGGGTGTGATCTCCTCCAAGTTAAGCTCCTCGATGA
>JAEZPN010000119.1 GCA_023413645.1 Bacteroidota bacterium | reverse complement strand
GAGCAGAAGTTCGGTCCTCAGGTAGAGGAGATTCTCTTCTCTAAGAGCGGTAACGACATCCTCGCTTACTTCTACTTCGACCAGAACTCTGGCGTTGCTAAGTTCGTGATGAGCCACCTCGTTAACGACGACACTGTTTACAACATGTCTGACGCAGATCTTCTTGTATACCTCCAGGAGGAGCACGATACTACATACGTGAATACTATCTCTAACCAGACATACTTCAACGTTGTAGATAAGAACATCGCAACTGGCGACACTATCTACTATGCTGGTGCAGTGTATGATGCAGATGGTAACTACACTATCATCCGTACAACTTACGTAAGATAATTTAGACTATGAAAAGAGAGTTTTTGTATATTCTCTTGGCTATGGCAATGTTCGTTTGCTCATGCGCAGAGCCCACACCAGAGGGCCCTGCGCACGGTAACGAGCCCGAAGAGCCAGTAGTAGAGGCAAAGTACAAGGCTGGCGAGTACTACAAATCAGGTTTGGCTGAGGGTGTCATTGCTTATGTCGATGAGAGTGGTGAGCACGGTCTTCTTATCTCTATGGATGAGGGCTACACACAGTGGGCAACAGAGTATATTATGTTGATCGTGCAGGGCGGTGAGTTCTCACGCGAGGATGGCGCACGCAATACTGCATACATTAAGTCGCAGGAGAACTGGGAGGAGCTTTACCCCGCAGTTGTATGGTGCAACGAAAAGAACGCACTCGGTCTTTCATCATGGTATCTCCCCGCACCCTCTGAGCTTGCACGTGCAGCTCAGAATGTGGAGGCTATCAACACTACACTCGTAGAGATGGGTTATGAGCCTATTGCTATGGGTATGAACGATGCGTACTGGTCATCTGAGGAGTTTGGTGTTCAGGGTGCCTATGCAATCAGTTTCCAAACAGGCGACTTCGCGGACTATGGCCACGACAAGAAGGCGTACAACCGTGTTCGCGCAATGCGTAAATTCTAAACAACAACAACGATGAAGAATCTTAAATTCATACTCGCATCATTGGTTGCTGCGGCGATGTTTGTTGCCTGCGACACTAATGAGCCAGTTGATCCCACTCCATCAGTTCCCGCAAAGTTGTCTATCGATGATAACTATGTTCAGGTTAAGGCTGCGGGTGGCGATTACTATTTTACCTATACCCTCGAGAACCCTGATGGTAGCGAGCTTAAGGCTGTGGCACAGGATGAGTGGATTCACTCGTTTGACCTTTCGGATGAGGGTGAGGTTAGCTTTGTGGTTAACCCCAATACCACTGGCTCACAGCGTCTCTCGAAGATTACGCTTACGTACGGCAAGCTCAAGGACGACATCGTAATCACTCAGAGCGGTGATGCTATCGACGTGGAGGTTACTATCGACTTCCAGTTCGAGATTAACGGCCCATACGTTAAGATGCACACAACGCCTACTCCCGAGAATATCCGCTACTTCGCGTGGTACTTCTCTGTGGAGAACATGGAGAGTGCATTGTCTCAGTCGCCTGGTGTGACTGAGGAGATGTATCTTGAGCGCCTTATCGAGGTCGATATTTCTAACGCTATCTACTACGGCGCGTATGCTGGTTACACAGCTGAGCAGGCCGTGGCAGAGATTACACTCTATGGTCCTGCAACACAGGAGTTCGAGCTTAATGGTAACACTGAGTTCTATGCCTATGGTTGTGCTGTGACAGACAAGGGTGAGATTATCTCGGACCTTGTCTACACAACATTCACTACTGGCCCTGTAGAGCCTTCGGACAACGTGTTGAATATCTCGGATGTGAAGGTTAACAGCGACCGTGTGACATACACTGTATCTACTACAAACATGGATCAGTATGCTGCATTGGTGCTTCCCGCAGCAGATGTTGAGAACGCTACAGATGAGGAGATTCTTGACTTCTACAACAAGCTCGACTCAGGCGTCCTTGTAAGCTACCTACACTTTGGTGACTATACTGGCACTATACTTCTCGACCAGGAGGATGCTGACTACTACATTCTCGCCTTCGGTTATGAGTATGGTATGCTCACTACTGACATCAAGCGCGAGAAGATTCACACTCTTCCCTACGATCCCAATGCCAAGACAGAGTTCAACCTCACAATCGACAAGATTACTCACTACCGCGTTAAGGCATCGCTCGAGGTAGTCCCCGAGACATCGCTATACTATATTGATGTATGCGATGCTGATGCTACGGCAGAGGAGGTTGTTGATGCAGTTATTGAAGCGGCACAGTGGTATGTAGACAATGGTTACTACGGTCACATCGCTGACTGTATGAAGGTCGTTGGTAGCAAGGGCTCACAGAACTTCGAGTGCACAGGCTTGTACGCAGAGACCGACTACCGCATCTATGTCTTCGGCATCAACGAGAAGACTGGTGAGGTTAACACTGAGGTATACTTCTCGGAGGTATTCACAACTCCCGCACAGAAGGTGTCTGAGTCGTACATCACAATCAACGCTGATAAGTACTACGATGGCTTCGACATTATGGATCTCTTCCCCAATGAGTTTGGCGATGCTGACGGCTGGGCTGTCTTGCCTCTCGAGGTAGAAATTCATGGCGACGTTGTGGACTACTACTACGATGTATATCTCGGCGATGTTACCGACATCACATATCCTACCGACGATGAGATCATCCTCGACCTCGTGCAGTATGGTAAGAAGAATGAGCCTATCACATACGCTTACTGCTACTTCTACGAGCCTTTGACACTCATCTACTTCTCGAAGGACTCTGACGACAACAACAGCGCAGTAACTCGCGTATCGTTGTACCTCGATCCCGAGAATTGTACAGATGTATCGGAGTTCCCATTCAACCCCGCGGAGGCTACTGCATTTAAGGCTGAGCGTAAATTCGTAAAGTAGTATGAGAAAGTCTGTAATAGCGATAGGCGTTGCTATTATCTCTCTTATGACCATCTCCTGCATAAAGGATGCAGGAGTGGTCGAGGGAGAGAAGACAATGGAGGCAGAGGCAATCCTTGAGCACAAACTCGTGGGTAACACCATTGATAAGTGCGAGGAGGGTTCTCTGCTTTTGTTCCTCGAGGAGGAGACTATCGCACGCATCGAGAAGGGTGACATCGAGGCTGTGAAGAGCGAGATATTCGTTGGTAGTGATGTCGTGAGCTTCGAGCCAGCGTTGGTTGCGCCTAAGAATGAGCGCCTCGCACGCGAGCTCGGCTTGCACCGCTGGTATGCCGTGTCGTTCGACAAGAACATTCCCGTGCGTAAGTTCGCTAAGGAGGTGGCACCCAGCAAGCACATCTCGGCTATCGAGTTCAACACTGTGGTTGCGTTGGCTTCGGACTATAAGGCTCGACCTATGGGCGATATGGCCGATACACGCGCCTTGGTGCCCATGTCGTCGTTCAACGACCCTTATGCTAAGTATCAGTGGAACCTCCACAACTCGGGCGATGAGGCTATCGCAAAGACAGCGCGCAAGGGCGCCGATGTAGGTGTTCTCGATGCTTGGGAGTTGTGCGCTGGTTCGCCCGATGTTATCGTGGCGGTGCTTGACGGTCCCGTGCAGTACACTCACCCCGACCTCGCAGCATCTATGTGGGTGAACGAGGCTGAACTTAATGGCGTAGAGGGTGTGGATGACGATGGCAACAAGTATGTCGATGACATCTACGGTTACAACTTCAACTCTGAGGGTTACTCTAATGGTAAGATTAACTGGACGACAGAGGGTGAGTCGGGTCACGGTACACACGTGGCGGGTGTTATCGCTGCGGTGAACAACAACGGCGTGGGTGTAAGCTCTATCGCTGGTGGCTCGGGAAATGGCGACGGAGTACGTCTTATGAGCTGTCAGGTATTCGATGGTACATACCCAGCAAGCGACCGCGACATGAGTAATGCCTTTATCTATGCTGCCGACAATGGCGCATGTATCGCGCAGTGCTCATATGCCTACGACCCCAATACGTTCGCTAACGACAACGCATACATCAACGCTACATCGCTTGAGTACAACGCTATTAAGTACTTCGTAAACCCCGAGAACTGCAACCACTCGGCTATTGGTCAGAACCTCGCAATCTTCGCGTCGGGCAACGAGACAACCTCTAATGCGGGTTATCCTGGTGCTCTGCCTATCTGCGTGTCGGTGACTGCATACGGCCCCGATTACTTGCCTACGGGTTATACGAACTATGGTCGTGGCTGCAACATCGCGGCACCTGGTGGCGACTACTCGATTGGTGCGCAGAACTCGTCTAACGCAAGCCAGATTCTCTCGACTTGCATCCGTGACGTGGCGGGTGATGACTACGTGTGGATGGAGGGTACATCTATGGCGTGTCCCCACGTTTCGGGCGTAGCGGCATTGGGTATTTCGTACGCGGCAAAGCTCGGCAAGAAGTTCGAGGGCGACGACTACCGCACTATGCTCCTTACTGCCGTTAACGACATCAACTCGTTGATGCTTGAGGGCACAAAGCCCTACAATGGCGTGGCTGATGCCGTGGTGCTTAAGAACTACCACAAGCGTATGGGTACTGGTGCGCTCGACGCATGGCGCCTCTTTATGCTTATCGAGGGCACACCCTCGGTGCAGGTGACCGCGGGTGAGCGTTGTAGCGTAGACCTTAAGGAGTACTTCGGCGGCTCGGCTACGGACTTTACTTATCGTGGTGTAGAGGTGAGCGACGAGGCACGCCAGGCACTCGGCATCAAGGGAGACCCCAAGATGGATAAGGGCTTGCTCGTTATCAAGTGCGACAAGTGCGGCTCGGCGAAGATTACCGTTAAGGCTATCGCAGGTGGCGGTCAGCTTGGTGGCGGCAACAACATCGGTGGTACGGAGATTTCACGCGAAATATCAATCCTTTCGCGCGGTGTAAGTTCAACTAATGGAGGATGGTTCTAATGAAGGCACAAATTTATTTATTGGCAACACTGCTCATCGCGGCACTTGCCTTTGTCGGCTGCGGCAAGGAGAAGGATACTCCAAAGGTGGATAACGCCGCTAAGGTTGTGGGCGAGTGGCACTGCGCTCCCGAGGGTATGGATGTCGATGTATATGTGGCGTTTGACGCTGCGGGTACGTTTGACGAGTACCAGCGTGTGGGCGAGGGTCGCTATCGTCACTATGCCGGCACTTGGAGCGTGAATAAGAGCGTGCTTAGTGGCGTATATGCCGACGGCACAGAGTGGGGTAGTACCTACACCCTCACATTCGAGGGCGAGACAATGACGCTTACGGCGAACAACGACTCGGCAGAGGCTATCACCTACACTAAGGTTACCATCCCTGCGGAGGTGAAGGATGAGGCCATCGAACCTCTTGGCACTGAGACACGTGCCGAGGAGGAGCGCTGGTTCTAAACTATACCTATATATAAAGTAATAGGGCTGCCCTGTGAGGGTAGCCCTACTCTTTTTGTGTTGCGGTATGCGCCTACTTCTGCAAAGGCATCTTGTCGAGGCGACGCTGGTGGCGGCCACCCTCGTACTCAGTCTCGAGCCAGATGTTGAGCATCTCCAAAGCCTCGTCGTTAGAGATGAAACGTGCGGGCATGCAGAGAACGTTTGAGTTGTTGTGCTGGCGTGAGAGCTTTGCAATCTCGGGAATCCAGCAGAGTGCTGCGCGGATGCCCTGGTGCTTGTTGAGCGTCATAGAGATACCCTCGCCAGAGCCGCAGAGACCGATACCACGCTCCAACTCGCCTGCCTCGATAGCGTCAGCAAGGGGGTGTGCGAAATCGGGGTAGTCAACAGACTCCTCAGAGTGGCAGCCGAAGTCCTTAACCTCGAAGCCCTTAGATGAGAGGTAGCCTACGAGGAACTCCTTGAGGTCATACGCTGCGTGGTCGCACGCAATACCAATTTTCTTTTCCATGGTCGTTATTGTTTTTGGGTTTTGTTAGTGTTACTCCTTTGAGGCGCGCTTGCGGTCAACCTCCGAAAGCAAAATCTTGCGCAGACGCATAGACTTAGGCGTTACCTCTACGTACTCATCCTCGCGGATGTACTCCAACGCCTCCTCCAACGAGAAGATGACGGGAGGTGCAATCGAGGTCTTCTCGTCCGAACCCGAAGCACGCATGTTAGTGAGCTGCTTAGCCTTAGTCACATTCACGGTGATGTCGTTGTAGCGCGTATGCTCACCGATAACCTGGCCGCAGTATACCTGCTCCTGGGGTGAGATGAAGAATTTTCCTCTATCCTGGAGCTTGTCAATCGAATAAGCGTAGGCCGTACCTGTCTCCGAGGCGATGATAGCACCCACATTGCGGCTCTCAATCTCGCCCATCCAAGGCTCGAAGTCCTTGAGACGGTGTGTCATGATCGCCTCGCCCGCAGTTGCCGTAATCATCGTTGAGCGCAAGCCGATGATGCCGCGCGATGGGATGATGAACTCGAGGCGTGTGCGCTCGTTCGACGACTCCATGTTCACAAGCTGACCCTTACGGCGCGTAGTGAGCTCGATGACGGTACCCGCGCAGTCGTCGGGGCAGTCTACGGTCATCTCCTCCACTGGCTCGCACTTTACGCCGTCAATCTCCTTGGTGATAACCTTAGGCTGGCCCACCTGGAGCTCGTAACCCTCGCGGCGCATGGTCTCGATAAGCACTGAGAGGTGCAACACGCCACGGCCATAGACCATGAACGAGTCGGCGTTCTGACCTGGCTCTACGCGCAAGGCGAGGTTCTTCTCCAACTCGCGGTCGAGGCGCTCCTTGATGTGGCGCGAAGTGACGAACTTGCCATCCTTACCGAAGAAGGGTGAGTTGTTGATAGTGAACAACATAGACATCGTAGGCTCATCAATCGCAATAGGTGGCAATGGCTCTGGCGTCGTAAAGTCGCAGATGGTGTCGCCAATCTCGAAACCCTCGATGCCCACAAGTGCGCATATCTCGCCACACTCCACCTTCTCGGCCTTTGCCTTGCCCAAGCCCTCGAATACCATGAGGTCCTTGACCTTGGTTTTGACGAGGGTGCCGTCGCGCTTTGCGAGTGTCACGTTCTGACCCGCAGTGAGCGAACCGCGTGTTACCTTACCCACGGCGATACGACCTACGTAGGGCGAGTACTCGAGCGATGTGACGAGCATCTGCACGGTGCCGTCAACAACCTCGGGCTCAGGGATTTCGTCGATGATGGTGTCGAGCAATGGACGGATAGAGTCTGTGCGCTCGGTCACTACGTGTGACATCCAACCCTGCTTTGCCGAGCCGTAGATGGTCTTGTAGTCGAGCTGCTCTTCGGTTGCGCCGAGCGTGAACATGAGGTCGAAGACCTGCTCGTTAACCACGTCGGGGCGGCAGTTCTCCTTGTCCACCTTGTTGATTACCACGATAGGCTTCTTGCCGAGTGCCAAGGCCTTCTGCAGCACGAAGCGTGTCTGGGGCATGGTGCCCTCGAAGGCATCGACGAGCAAGATAACGCCGTCGCACATGTTGAGTACGCGCTCCACCTCGCCACCGAAGTCGGCGTGGCCAGGGGTGTCTATAATGTTGATTTTGTAGTCCTGATATATCACCGACACGTTCTTCGAGAGGATGGTGATGCCACGCTCGCGCTCGATGTCGTTGTTATCCATGATGAGGTCGCCGCCGTCGCGCTCATTCTCGCGCAGGAGGTTACCTGCCATAATCATCTTGTCAACGAGAGTAGTCTTGCCGTGGTCAACGTGGGCGATAATTGCAATGTTGCGTAGTTTTCGCATACTATATAATATTTAGATGCGCAAAGATAGTAAAAATAATTTAATATTTCGTAATTAGCAATTAGTAATTAGTCGTGGGGTAGGGAGTCACACTTTGTCACACTTGTCACACTACCCCCACCCCTTGTGACTTTGTGACTTTGTGACTTTGTGATTTAGGGGTGAGGGTAGGTAGGTTCACTAACAATGTCATGCTGAGCGAAGTCGAAGCATCTCCTCGTAATGTCATCCTGAGTGTAGGGAATTTAGGGAGTTTAGGGAAATTAGGGAGGGCCGTCCTTAACTTCCTTAATCTCCTTAATCTCCTTATCTCCCTTACGGGTTGTCGTTAGTCGGCTTTGAGGAGATTCTTCACTCCGTTCAGAATGACAGAGTATGGTGCACATAGCGAGATATACAAGAGTATATTTATATTCTTTTGTCTCTATGTGTCAGTGGCCATACCTAGGGCTTGTGCCACACCAATATCAATGTGAAGTGATACATTAAGTAGTATATATAATATGCTATATATCACTATATATAGACATGATTACATAGTGTGATAATTATGTGTAGTAAGCACAGTGTAGTAACGGCAATACATACTCCACTATTAATAGTTATATGGTTATTTAGCGATTGCCATATAACCTCATAGTTGCGTGGTTGCGGGCAGAGTTATTTCTTGTGATAAGTGGTCATTCTCGACCTCTCAATCAATAGCCTGAATGGGATGTACCCCAAGTACTACCCATCCAGTCTATTTTCATGTCGAGGCCAAGCCTGACCCCTTCTGATAAGAAATTTCTTGTGATAGCGGCGCTCCTTCACCACCTCAATCGTTGAGCTGAATGGGAAATACCCCGAGTATGTCCCATCCATCTCAACATCTTAATCGGTGGCAAATTAGCACCACTCTGACAAGAAATGGGTCGTGGTGCTCCCGAATGTTACGTTGTCGGAAAATCACAAAGTCACAGAGTCACAGAGTCACAGAGTCACAGAGTCACAAGGGGTGGGGGTAGTGTGATAAGTGTGATAAAGTGCGTTAATGAGCGACCGCGTGCGCCGATATGTTGAGCGCCGAGTGGGATATTGTTTCATTCTATACCTATATAAGAAATAAATATCGCCAATATTTTGTCTTTGTGAATAGTTTTTGTTACTTTTGCAAGCTAAATATAAAGAGATGGAAAAAGATACTCAAAATATACTTCAGGAACTCGAAACCAGTGACTACAAATATGGTTTCGTCAGCGACATCGAGACCGAGACCATAGGTCGTGGTCTGAATGAAGATGTCATACGCCTAATCTCACAGAAGAAGGGCGAGCCCGAGTGGATGTTGGAGAACCGATTGAAGGCATACCGCCATTGGCTCACGCTCGAGCACCCCACATGGGCGCATCTCGACATCCCCGAGATTGATTTTCAGGATGTTATCTACTACGCTGCCCCCAAACCCAAGAAGCAGCTCAACTCCATGGACGAGGTAGACCCCGAGCTAAAGCGCACATTCGACAAGCTCGGCATACCTCTCGAGGAGCAGATGGCCTTGGCGGGTGTTGCAGTGGATGCCGTGTTGGACTCGGTATCTGTAAAGACAACCTTCCGCGATACTTTGGCCGAGAAGGGCATCATCTTCTGCTCGATTTCGGAGGCTGTGAAGGAGCATCCCGAACTTATTAAGAAGTACCTCGGCTCGGTAGTGCCATACACCGACAACTTCTATGCGGCACTCAACGCTGCGGTCTTCTCCGACGGCTCGTTCTGCTACATCCCCAAGGGTGTGCGTTGCCCCATGGAGCTATCTACCTACTTCCGCATAAATGCCGAGGGTACGGGTCAGTTCGAGCGTACGCTTATCGTGGCGGATGAGGGCTCATACGTCAGCTACCTCGAGGGTTGCACCGCGCCTCGCCGTGACGAGAACCAGTTGCACGCTGCTGTTGTGGAGATTGTGGTGGAGAAGGATGCTGACGTTAAGTACTCTACTGTACAGAACTGGTACCCAGGCGATAAGGAGGGTAAAGGTGGTATCTATAACTTCGTAACTAAGCGCGGTCTCTGCCGTGAGGGTGCCCACCTATCGTGGACCCAGGTGGAGACGGGCTCGGCTATAACATGGAAGTACCCCAGTTGTGTGCTGCTTGGCGATAACTCGTCGGGCGAGTTCTACTCTGTGGCCATGACCAACAACTACCAGCAGGCAGATACGGGTACCAAGATGATACACATCGGCAAGAACACCCGCTCACGCATCGTGTCGAAGGGTATATCGGCGGGTAAGTCACAGAACGCCTACCGTGGCCTTGTTCGCGTGGCTAAAGGTGCTGATAATGCGCGTAACTACTCGCAGTGCGACTCGCTGCTCATTGGTGACAAGTGTGGCGCACACACCTTCCCCGACATCGACTCGTATAACCCATCGGCAGTATTGGAGCACGAGGCTACGACATCGAAGATTTCGGAGGAGCAGCTCTTCTACTGCAACCAGCGAGGCTTGTCCACCGAGGATGCTGTGGGCCTCATCGTAAATGGCTATGCCCGCGAGGTGTTGGCTAAGTTGCCCATGGAGTTTGCCGTCGAGGCGCAGAAGCTCTTGGCCATATCGTTGGAGGGCAGCGTGGGTTAATCGTAGAGACCACGTGCCGTACGTATTAATAAGTAATAATAAATAAAATAAATATATATGTTAAAGGTTGAAAATCTGCACGCTAAGGTTGGCGATAAGGAGATTTTGAAGGGTATAAACCTCGAGGTTAAGGCTGGTGAGGTGCACGCTATCATGGGCCCTAATGGTTCGGGTAAGTCAACGCTCGCATCGGTGTTGGCGGGTAACGAGAAGTTCACCGTCACTGAGGGTAAGGTGGAGTTTGAGGGCGAGAACCTCCTTGACCTCCCTATTGAGGAACGCTCACGCAAGGGCCTCTTCCTCGGTTTCCAGTACCCCGTTGAGATCCCTGGTGTCTCTATGGCTAACTTTATGAAGATTGCCGTGAACGAGCAGCGTAAGTATCGTGGTCTCGAGCCACTTACGGCTGCCGAGTACCTCAAGATGATGAAGGAGAAGAGTGCCATCGTGGAGCTCGACTCTAAGCTCACGTCGCGCGCTGTGAACGAGGGTTTCTCGGGTGGCGAGAAGAAGAAGAATGAGATCTTCCAGATGGCTATGCTCGACCCCAAGCTCGCAATCCTCGACGAGACCGACTCGGGCCTCGATATCGACGCCTTGCGCATCGTGGCTACGGGTGTTACACGCCTCAAGCGCGAGGATAACGCTACGGTTGTCATCACACACTACCAGCGCCTCTTGGACTACATCGTGCCAGACTACGTGCATGTGCTTTACAAGGGTCGCATCATCTACACTGGCGACAAGACCCTCGCCCTCAAGCTCGAGAAGGAGGGTTACGACTGGCTCATTAACGACTATAAGGAGGAGTAGCCATGACCGAGCGTATTATAGAGGCCTTTGCCGCACAGCCCATCCCCGCAGGGTGTTGCACCGAGTCGGGACGTTGGGTGCTGCGTGCCGAGGCAGACACAGATATAACCATCGCCGAGGGCGCTACGGTGGAGTTGCTCATCGTGGATAGTGCTAAGGCGGTGAACATCGACATCGACGTGTGCCGCGGTGGCGTATTGCGTATTGTCGAGGTGGTAGCCCAGCATAGCGCTACGCAGTTAAGCATCGCTGTAGCTGAGCGTGGCGAGTGTGTTATTACTCAGGTTGTTACCTCCCCATCGGATGTGCGTGTTGCCGCGAGCCTCGTAGAGGAGGGCGCCTCGTTCAAGCACAACGGCTGCTTCATCCTCGTGGGCGAGGAGCAGGGTAGCGTTACGGTGGATGTAAACCACATGGCTGCGGAGTGTGCATCGCACACCTCGGTTAAGGGTGTTGCGGCAGATAAGGCACACGGCAGCTTCTCGGGTCTCGTCTATGTAGCCCCAGGAGCGCAGCATACCGACTCTGTGCAGTCGAGCCGCAATGTAACCATCGGCGAGGCACGCATCGAGACACTCCCACAGCTCGAGATCTATGCCGACGATGTTAAGTGTAGCCATGGTGCCACCGTGGGTCAGATGGATAGCGATGCTATCTTGTACATGCGCCAGCGTGGTTTGAGCACCGCACAGGCTAAGCGTCTCCAGATTGAGGGCTTCGTGCAGGATGTCGCTATGCACTCTGCCATCGAGAACCTTGCTGAGGAACTTATGGCACTCATTAACGCAAAACTTAATAGCCTATAAGTTATGTCTTTCGACATTAAGAAGATACGCGCAGACTTCCCCATCCTCTCGCGCACCGTCAACAACCGCCCCTTGGTCTATTTCGACTCGGGCGCTACGGCACAGAAGCCCACGGCGGTAATCGAGAAGGTCGATGAGCTTATGCGCCACTACAACGCCAATATACACCGCGGCGTGCACCACCTCTCGGGTCGTATGACCGATATGTACGAAGAGGCGCGCGAGCATGTCCGCAGATTTATTGGCGCTGAGCATCGTGAGGAGGTAGTCTTTACGTCGGGTGCTACGGCGAGCATCAATCTCGTTGCCTACGCCTGGAGCGAGCGCTTCCTTAAGGCGGGTGACAACATCGTCGTTAGCGAGATGGAGCACCACTCCAACATCGTGCCTTGGCAGTTGGCGGCTATGCGCCATGGTGCCGAGTTGCGCGTCTTGCCCTTCGACGAGAGGGGTGAACTCTGCATGGAGCAGTTGGATAACCTCATTGATGAGCGTACACGCTTAGTCGCTGTAACTGAGGCCTCTAATACCCTTGGTACGTGCCCCGACCTCGACCCCATCATCGCTAAGGCACACAGCGTAGGTGCTGTTGTCATGGTCGATGGCTGCCAGGGTATCGTGCATGGTGGCGGTAGAGTAGCTGAGCGTGGCTACGACTTCTACGCCCTCTCGGGTCACAAGCTCTACGCCCCCACGGGCATCGGCGTCTTGTATGGTCGTAAGGAGCTCTTGGAGGCTATGCCCCCATTCATGGGCGGTGGTGATATGGTCGATAAGGTCACCTTCGCCAAGACAACCTATGCGCCCCTACCTCTTAAGTATGAGGCGGGCACCTCTAACTTCATCGGTGCTGTCGCTCTCGGCACGGCTATCGAATATGTTGAGAGTATCGGTATGGCCGCTATCGAGGAGCACGAGCAGATGCTTCTACGTGCTGCCACCGAGCGCCTGGAGCAGATTGAGGGCTTGCGTATCTATGGCAAGGCGGAGCATAAGTGCCCCTTGGTGTCGTTCACGGTGGAGGGCACACACCCCTACGATGTGGGTATGATTCTCGATAAACTAGGTATCGCCATACGCACGGGTCACCACTGTGCAGAGCCCGTCATGACACACTTTGGCGTTACGGGCATGTGCCGTGCCTCAATCGGCATGTATAACACTATGGAGGAGGTCGAAGCCCTCGCCAAGGGTGTTGAGCGTGCCGTTATGATGCTTCGCTAACGGTACTAAGACTTATCGGTGGGGTGTCTATGCTGAGCTTGTCGGTAGAGTGTCATGCTGAGCAAAGTCGAAGCATCTCCTCGCTGTGTTTTGTCATCCTGAGCGAAGCGAAGGATCTACGGGATAGCACAGCAATCGAACGCCAGCACACACTGAGAGATTCTTCACTATGTTCAGAATGACATAGTGGGAGTTCAGAATGACATAGTATAGTATCAATATTACTAATTACTAATTGATAATTACTAATTTTTACGGATGTTTATCGTTTTAGAGGGACTTGACGGAGCGGGCAAGTCAACACAGATAACCAAACTTAAGGAGATGTTTAATCAGCGTGGTGTAGCTACTGAGTATCTGCACTTTCCACGCTTCGATGCTCCCGTCTATGGCGACCTTATCGCGCGCTTTTTGCGTGGCGACTTGGGCACTGTGGAGGGCGTAAATCCATACCTTGTTGCGCTGTTGTATGCTGGCGATAGGGCCGATGCCGCTAAGACAATTAACGGCTGGTTGGCAGAGGGTAAGGTTGTTATCGTTGACCGCTACGTCTATTCGAATATCGGCTATCAGTGCGCTAAGCTTCCCGCAGGCACGGAGCGCGACACTCTCCGCGAGTGGATTCTCCGCACCGAGTTCGAGGAGTTTGCCATTCCTCGCCCCGATGTATCGTTGTTCCTCGATGTCCCCTTCTCGTTCACCGAGCGCAAGCTCTCCGAGACGCGTGAGGGTGACGACCGCTCATACTTGCAGGGGGCAAAGGATATACACGAGGCGTCGCTCGACCTTCAGCGCCGTGTCCGCGAGGTCTATCTTGAGGCTGCCGCATGCTCTGACGACATCAAGGTCGTTGACTGCTCAACCGCAGAGGGCGCTATGGCCTCGCCCGATGAGATCTACGAGCGCATCATGCACCACGTCGCACCCCTTATCTCGAAGTAGGCGTGAATCCTAAAGTGAAACATATCGGTTTGATAGCGCTACGCTGGCTGCTCGGAGGAGTCTTTATCTTCTCGGGCCTCGTCAAGTGTGTTGACCCCGTAGGTACCTCGGTCTTTGTCGATAAGTACCTCGCGACATACTCTTTGGAGGCGCTGCTTCCCTACTCACTCTCGTTTGCAGTAGCTCTTGCAGTGGTGGAGGTGGCAATGGGTATATTGCTCGTTATCGGCGTATTAAGACGCTATGTATCACTTGCTGCAACAATCTTTCTATCTCTCTTTACCGTCATTACGCTGCTTAGCGCTACGGTGCTTCCCATTGGCGACTGTGGCTGCTTTGGTGATGCCGTGAAGCTCACACCCTGGCAGACATTCTTTAAAAATATAGTGCTCTTGCCCATGGCCGTTGTCGTGTGGCGTACGAGCGAATCGAAAACTCCCAAGTGGCGACGTGTGGCTATCATTGCTATCGTCACTCTTGCGTTCCCCATAGCTCTCAACCTCTACTCACTGCGCTACCTCCCGCTTGTCGACTTTATGCCCTATAAGGTGGGTGTAGACCTTCGTCATGCCGTGCAAGCCGAGCGAGATGGTGAGGAGGTGAGAAGCATTCTTATATTTGAGAATAGCGCCACTGGTGAGGTCGTGGAGTTCGCCGCAGAGGATACATCGTGCTGGTTAAACCCCGATTTGGAGTATGTCGATGCCCGCACTGAGAGCACCTCTACTAAGGCTGGTAAGTTCGCTGACTTTCGTATATATAACTCTGATAACGAAGATGTTACACTTGAGGCACTGAATAGACCAGGTCGTGTAGCATGGCTTTGTGTCAATGATAGTGACCTTCTTACAGGCCTCCGCCTTCAGTATGCCGAGCGCCTACTCGAGGCATATCCTCCACAGGCTGTTGTTGTCGTTACTGGCACAAATACGGCATATGTCTCTGTGCTCCTAAAAAGCGATGTCTACACCATGGATGCCATGACCCTGCGCTCTATGATGCGTGCCGATGTTGGTGTTGTTGTCATCAATGATGGTGTAATCGAGTTTAAAGCTGATATCCGCGATATTTAGTGGCAAGGTAATTGCCCCGCATAGCCACAAACTCATGTTGCTATGCGATACACACTCCTAACATTTTTACTCTTTGCCCTTGTGGCGTGTCGTGGTGGCGAGAAGCAACCCGATGCTATTGTGCAACCCGTTAAGTGCGTCGTTGTCAAGCCTTTGCACTCTATTACGCGCGACTTTGCGGCACTCTCCACGGCTGATGATGCTGTTAATCTCGCCTTCAAACTCTCGGGGCGTGTTGTCGATGTCCCCGTAGCTAAGGGTATGAGTGTAGCAGAGGGACAACTCCTTGCTCGCCTCGACTCTCGAGATGTGGAACTGCAACTCTCCGCCACACGTGCTGCATACGACGAGGCACTCTCGCGCCTTAAGCGTGCCGAGCGACTACTCGCGCACGATGCCATCTCGGAGCAGGAGGTAGAAGCACTGCAAAATGCTGTGGCACAAGCCAAGACAGCATACGACAATGCCGAGCAGGCGCTCCAGGAGACACGCATCACAGCGCCCTTTAGTGGTGTTGTGGAG
>JAEZPN010000035.1 GCA_023413645.1 Bacteroidota bacterium | reverse complement strand
CATAGTAAAAAGTTAAGTTTAGTTGGTTATATTTTTATTTTAGGTTGTCTCTAAATTAAGCTAACCCATTAACAATCAATATGTTATATTATCCAATCATCGCACCAGACATGGTCTTATCCTCGGGCTGAACAAGCACAAGACGACCAAGCGCATCCTCTGCCATAAGGATCATACCGCGTGACTCGATGCCCTTAATCTCGCGAGGTGCGAGGTTGGCCAATACGAGCACCTGGCGACCTATGAGCTGCTCGGGAGTGTAGTACTCCGCGATGCCCGAAACGATAGTGCGCTTGTCGATGCCGGTATCGATGGTGAGCTTAAGAAGCTTCTTTGTCTTTGCTACCTTCTCCGCCTCGAGGATTGTAGATACGCGGATGTCCATCTTCTGGAAGTCGTCGAACGTAACCTCGGGCTTCTGTTCTGTGACATTCTGTGCCGCCTCTGCTGCAAGCTTAGCCTTGCGTGATGCCTCGAGCTTGTCGAGCTGTGCCTGGATAACGTCATCCTCAATCTTCTCGAAGAGGAGCTGAGCATCACCTATAGTGTGACCAGCAGCGAGGAGCTCCATAGAACCAAGCTGCTCCCAGCTGAACTTATCCACAGCGAGCATCTTGAGCATCTTCTCAGCCGAGAATGGCATGAAGGGCTCGATGGCGATAGCTGTATTTGCTGTAATCTGAAGCGCGATGTTAAGGATTGTCTTAACGCGCTCGGGATCTGTCTTAACAACCTTCCAAGGCTCTGTGTCGGCGAGATACTTGTTACCGATACGCGAGTATGCCATAGCATCCTTCAACGCCTCACGGAAGTGGTAGTGCTCGATATTGCGCTCCAACGACGCCTTAATCTTCTGCAACTCCTCGATTGTAGCCTCATCATACTCTGTGAGCGCGCCACGCTCGGGAATTACGCCGTCGTAGTACTTCTTGGTGAGCACCAATGCGCGGTTAACAAAGTTACCCAACACCGCCACAAGCTCAGAGTTGTTGCGTGCCTGGAAGTCCTTCCATGTGAAGTCGTTATCCTTGGTCTCGGGGGCGTTAGCGCACAATACGTAACGCAATACATCCTCCTTGCCGGGGAACTCATCGAGGTACTCGTGGAGCCATACAGCCCAGTTTTGCGATGTAGATATCTTGTCGCCCTCGAGGTTCAAGAACTCATTTGCAGGTACATTCTCGGGGAGGATGTAACCGCCATGTGCCTTAAGCATTGAGGGGAATACGATACAGTGGAATACGATGTTATCCTTACCGATGAAGTGTACCATCTTTGTATCCTCGCTCTTCCAATACTTCTCCCAGTCGGGTGTGAGGTCCTTAGTAGCCGAGATGTAGCCGATAGGCGCATCAAACCATACGTAGAGCACCTTGCCATCAGCACCCTCAACGGGTACGGGAATACCCCAGTCGAGGTCACGGCTTACGGCACGTGGCTGGAGGCCGAGGTCGAGCCAGCTCTTACACTGACCATACACGTTAGATTTCCACTCCTTGTGACCCTCCAAGATCCACTCGCGAAGGAAACCCTCATACTTATCCAAAGGCAAGTACCAGTGCTTTGTCTCGCGCTTCACGGGCACAGCACCCGATACGGCACTCTTGGGGTTGATCAACTCGTCAGGAGAGAGCGTAGAGCCACACTTCTCACACTGGTCACCATATGCCTTCTCATTCTGGCAGCGTGGGCATGTACCCACGATGTAGCGGTCTGCGAGGAATGTCTTAGCCTCCTCGTCGTAGAACTGCTCCGATGTCTGCTCGATGAACTTACCCTCGTCGTATAGTTTGCGGAAGAACTCCGAGGCTGTTACACGGTGTGTGGGTGAAGAGGTACGCGAGTAGATGTCGAACGACATGCCGAGGCGGCGGAACGACTTCTCGATAATCTCGTGGTAGCGGTCAACAACCTGCTGAGGAGTGATACCCTCCTTCTTTGCCTTGATTGTGATGGGCACACCGTGCTCATCGCTACCGCACACTGAGATTACGTCGTGACCCTTCAGGCGAAGGTAACGTGTATAGATATCCGAGGGCACATAAACGCCTGCCAAGTGGCCGATGTGAACAGGGCCATTGGCATAGGGAAGTGCCGAGGTAATAAGATAACGCTTGTACTCTTTGCTCATATAATATCTTAAGTTTCTTGACTCTAAATCACTGATGCTTGGCGAGTAAGCACACCCTGTGCTACGCACCAGCGCATATTACGAAACAAAGATAATAAAAATAATGTAACGTTGGACTATTTTTCGCCAGTTTTTTAATACGATTTTCGCCTACTCAGCGCACGAGGAGCTGCTTACTATATCTACCACAAGCAACTCGCTATGTGTACCTATGCGGAAGGGAGGTCCCCAAAGCGAGAGACCCGTCATGACGTAGACATGTGTATCGCCCCATTTGCGATAGCCGTGACTCTGCTCGAAGAGGTGGTCGGTGAGTATGTTTAGAGGAAAGATCTGACCGCGGTGAGTGTGTCCCGATAGGTGGAGGTCGATACTATTTTTCTGGCTTTCTTGAATAGCATTTGGTTGGTGGTCGAGTACGATTTTAAAGCTCTCTGGCTCGCTCTCGATGAGTAATGAATCTAGCTTCTGACGACGCATGTTTTGCCTATCGTCACGACATACAATTTCCACTCCGTTCAAGGGGCTTACTACGCTATCCGATAGCAGTTGTATAGGCGTAGTATTTAGATAGTTACGACACTCCTCTATACCACTAATATACTCATGGTTTCCAGCTGACATATAGATACCATAGCGAGCCTCAACGCGCTCAAACTCACAACACATATCGGCCTTCTTAACGGGCAAAATAGAGTTATCTATGAGGTCGCCAACGATGACCACCATATCGGGATTTTCGCTATTTATCATATCGACATAGCGAGCTAAATCCTTTCGCGTAGTACCATTTCCGAGGTGCACATCGCTTACTGCCACAAGACGCAGACGACCACCCTCAATAGGTTTCTCAGTCTCGATAGTGATATGCTCCACGCGCGGGTTACGATAGTTGATATATCCCGCCACAAGCACCGCCAACGTGAGACCCAAGGCATACCACACACCATGGTGAAACGAGGGCCATATCCAGTGCGCCAAGTCGGCAACAAGGAGCGCCACGACCATATAGAGCGTGAAGAGCAACCACGATGTACCTACGACATGGAGCGTGCGGTGCAGGAACTCCGGCAGGGCGACATTGCGCAGACCGAACGATACAAACATGCCACACGAGGCGAGCCAATAGAGCACACCAAAGAGTATGCGCGACCACATGGGCAGAGCCCCCATGGCCTGCACAAGGCGAAAAAAGATATAAAAATTGGCACCCAGGTAGAGTGACAATGTTCCCAATAACATGAGTATCATATTACATCCATATTAAGGTCTCACAATACCACGACGCTCTGCCTCCTCCTCCATGAGTTTGTGGGCAGCATCGTAATCGTTGGGGATGATGCCATCGAGGATAGCATTCTTGATGACCTCCTTAATCTCGCCCACAACGCTACATGGTGGCAAGTTATAGGTCTTCATGATGATATCACCCGTGATGGGTGGCTGGAAGTTACGCACTCTATCTCGCTCCTCCAAGTCACGCATCTTCTCACGCACAAGTTCGAAGTTTTTGAGGTATTGGCGCACCTTACTATCTATGCCTGAGGTGATATCCGCCTCACAGAGCAACATCAGTTTCTCCACATCATCACCCGCCTCGAAGAGCAAGCGGCGCACAGCAGAGTCCGTAACAAGATCCTCCGAGAGCACGATAGGTCGCATGTGGAGGAACACCATCTTCTGGACAAAGCGCATAGGTTCGTTGAGCGGTAGGCGCAAGCGGCGGAAGAGCTGCGGTATCATCTTCGAGCCAACAGCCTCGTGCTGGTGGAATGTCCAACCCATGCGGGGGTCGTAGGCCTTAGTTGCGGGCTTGCCAATATCATGCAAAAGAGCCGCCCAGCGCAACCATAGGTCGTCACTACGCTTGGCGAGGTTGTCGAGCACCTTCATCGTGTGCTCGAAGTTATCTTTGTGGGCATGCTTACCTCGGCGCTCCACACCTGCCATGCGGTCGAGCTCGGGTAATACATACTTCAACAATCCTGAGGTACGCATCAGCGTAAGGCCTATTGAAGGCACGGGCGATGCAAGTATCTTGTTGAGTTCTACGGCGATACGCTCCTTGGTGATGATGTTTATGCGCTCCGCCTGACGCGTGATGCCTTCGAAGGTCTCGTCGTCGATGTCGAAGCCCAGCTGCGAGGCAAACCTCACAGCACGCATCATGCGCAAGGGGTCATCCGAGAAGGTCTTATCGGGCTCACATGGGGTGCGGATGATGCAATCCTCGAGGTCCTCCATGCCACCAAAGGGGTCCACCAACTCGCCAAACCTATCGCCATTTATGCACCACGCCATGGCGTTGATGGTGAAATCTCTGCGACGCTGGTCGTCCTCCAATGTTCCGGGTTCGACGATGGGGTTGCGCGACTCGCGGCGGTAACTCTCCTTGCGAGCACCCACGAACTCAACCTCCACATCACGCCAGCGCACCATGGCCGTGCCGTATGTTTTGTAGACCGCAACCTTAGCGCCTCCGAGCTCCTTAGCCAGTGCCTCGGCGACATCTACGCCGCTACCCACAACCACAACGTCGATATCCGACGAGGGGCGATGCAGGTAGTAGTCGCGGACATAACCTCCCACGGCATAGGCCTCCAAGCCCATGCTGTCAACAATTCGCGATATTTGCTTAAATATGGGATTACTTAATGGCATACGCTCCTCGCTTACTCTCTCTCACCACTCTTGGCACGACTGATGCAACGCTGATAGATGCCTACGGTATTCTCCAAACCCCAGTAGAGGGCGTCGCTGATAAGAGCATGACCGATAGATACCTCATCAACCCATGGAATACGCTCGATGAAGTACTGCAAATTCTCGGTGTTGAGGTCGTGGCCAGCATTTAGTCCAAGACCCACGCGGCGTGCCTCCTCGGCAGCAGCAACATAGGGCGCGATGGCAGCCTCACGGTCTGCAGCATAACCCGCAGCATATGCCTCAGTGTAGAGCTCAACGCGGTCAGCACCACACTCCTTAGCCGCTGTAACCATCTCTACCACAGGGTCAACGAAGATTGATACGCGGATACCCTTGCGGTGGAAACGCTCGGCCATAGCAGTCAAGAACTCACGGTTGCGAATGGTGTCCCAACCTGCTGATGAGGTGATAGCATCCTCGGCATCGGGAACGAGGGTTACCTGTGCGGGGCATACCTCCTCAACGAGCTCGCAGAAGCTCTCGATGGGGTTACCCTCCACGTTCAACTCCGTAGCGATATGCGCCTTCAACTCGCGCACATCTGAGTAGCGGATATGGCGCGCATCGGGGCGGGGATGTACGGTGATGCCGTCAGCACCGAAGCGCTCGATGTCGAGAGCAGCCTTCAACAAATTGGGCATGTTGCCACCACGCGAGTTGCGCACAACGGCAATCTTATTGATATTTACGCTTAACTTTGTCATATTTTACTATCTTTAACAAAAGAAATTGGGGCTCAAGTGTTGAAACCTCAAATCCATTTACTATCTTTGCGAAAGCAAAGTTACGATTTTTTTCATTTCCGAGCAATGAACATTATACTTTTTTCTCGTAAGCAGGTAAAACATCATCCTGAGCAGCTACGCACGATACTTCGCGAAATCGAGCGTTACAACATGGATTATGTTGTTAATGAGGATCTTGCAGCAGCCATAGAGAACCTTACCGACATACGCATTGAGCCATCGCATCTTTTTAGTGGGAAGCCACAAGCGACGGGCGACGACGTGATGATTACCTATGGCGGTGACGGCACACTCCTCGAGGGTGTGGCACTGCTTCCAGCCCAGAACATACCCGTCGTGGGCATAAACTGCGGCCGCCTCGGCTACCTCACTGCCGACGATGGCCAGGGCATTGAGGAGCTCTTCAGCGCCATTGCCGAGCGTCGCCTACGCTACGAGGAACGCCTTATGCTCACAACAGAGGGAATGCCCCAGGAGTGCTTAGCCCTCAACGAGATATGTATACACCGCTACGGCGCCTCTATGATCTCGGTCGAGACGCTTATCAACGATAACTATGTGGCGACATACCACGGTGACGGCCTCGTCGTTGCAACACCCACAGGCTCAACAGCCTACTCGCTAAGCGCGGGAGGTCCCATCGTAGATCCCATGTGTCGCTGTTTTGTACTCTCACCCATTGCTCCGCACAACCTCACAATGCGCCCCGTAGTAATCCCTGACAGCAGCATCGTGACACTACGCATAAGTTCACGTGGCGGCGAGGCACAACTCTCTGCCGACAACCACACCTACACCCTCAACGATGGTGCCGAGGTGAAGGTGCGCCTTGCATCCAAAAAGGTCATTCTCGCTATGCCACACAATAATACATTCTACGACACGTTAAGAGAAAAGATGATGTGGGGCATAGACAAACGTTAGTTTTAGAGACCCTAAAAAACGCCCATATACACATCACAAACAACTATGTATCTGCATGTTAGCATGTCGTACGCGCTCGTGCGTGAAAATTATTGTGGATAATCTGTTGCAAATTGTGAATTTTATTGCTTAAATTTGCAAGATAATATGAGCGAAAAGAGATCTATACCAAAACACGTAGCCATCATCATGGATGGCAATGGTCGCTGGGCGACACAACGAGGCATGGAGCGTCAGGAGGGACACATCGCCGGAGCAAAGGCGGTGCGTGCTGCTATTAGCGCTGCTGCAAAGGCGGGTGTCGACTACGTCACACTATACACCTTCTCAACTGAAAACTGGGGACGTCCCGAGGCAGAGATAAACGCCATCATGGAACTCTTCTGCTACATGGTAAAGAGCCAGGTTGAGGAGCTCGTGAAGGAGGGCGTGAAGGTAAAGATCATGGGCGAGCGCTCACGCTTCTCGGATAAGGTACTCTCTATGATAGACTACATAGAGACATCTACAACGGAGTGCGAGCGACTTACGCTCATCCTTGCGTTCAACTACTCGTCGCGTCGCGAGATGATCCTAGCAACACAGAGTATTGCACGCCGTGTTGCTGCGGGCGAATTGAGGGTCGAAGATATTGATGAGAAACTATTCTCAAACTCGCTGATGACAGCGGACATACCCGATCCTGACCTTATCATCCGCACAAGTGGCGAATACCGCTTAAGCAACTTCCTGCTGTGGCAGGCATCATACTCAGAACTATACTTCCCCGAGGTGCTATGGCCCGACTTCGGTGAGGAGGACTTTAACCATGCCCTTGACATCTATGCTGGCCGTGAGCGCCGCTATGGATTGGTCACTCAAGACAAAGAAGAGAATTAATAGATGAGACTATTCAAAATATTCGTTATCGCCGTTGTGGCAGTGCTCTCGACAACGTTTGTTGCCGAGGCGCAGCAGCGTAGCACGCAGTATACGCTCGGCGATATCTCTAACAACGAGATTAGCGACTCGGTAGATTTCGACCTCAACGCGCCAGTGCTCACCGAGGGCGATGGCAAGCTATACCACATCCGCAAAATCAACCTACACGGCGTTAAGTACCTCAACCACGACATCCTTAAGTCGTCGGCAGGTTTGCAGGAGGGCGACTCGGTATATCTTCCCAGCAAGTTTATATCTAATGCCATGGTGCGCCTCTGGGCACCACGCTACTTCTCCGATATTCAGATTGGTGCCACAATCGAGGGTGACTCTCTCGACCTCGAAGTATTCCTCAAGGAGCGAGCACGCATCCTCAACTGGACAATCACAGGTGTTACGAAGTCTAAGGCCAAGGATTTGCACGACGAGGTGCTCAAGCTACGCCGCAACACCGAGCTCTCGGACTATATAATCGACAAGAACGTGAAGCTCCTCAAGGAGCACTACGCAGAGAAGGGTTTTCTTACTTGCGAGGTAGATGTGCGCATTACGAACGACTCGATCTACGAGCAGTGTGTAAACGTAAACTTCGACATCGACCGCGGCCCCAAGGTGCGTGTTGGTGTTATCAACTTCGAGGGCAACGACAACTTTGAGGATAAGCGCCTACGCCGCACATTCAAGAAGACGCACCAGAAGAGCATCCTCTTCTTCCAGAATCGTAAGCTCATCGAAGAGGACTACGAGGCAGATAAGGAGCTTCTCTTGGACTTCTACAACTCGCGAGGCTACCGCAATGCCACAATCCTCAGCGACTCTATCTACTACATCGACGACGAGACCCTCGGCGTAGACATCAAGGTATCGGAGGGCAACAAATACTACATCCGCAACATCAACTGGGTGGGTAACTCGGTATATACCACCGAGCAGCTCGAGAGCATGTTTGGTGTGCAGCCTGGCGATGTGTACGACAAGAAATCTATGCACAAGCGCCTCGGTATCGGCAAGGAGATGAACCCCGAGGAGATGTCTATATCGTCGCTCTACAACAACAACGGCTACCTCATGTCGCAGATCGAGCCCGCAGAGATCATCGTGGGTCCCGACTCTCTTGACATCGAGATTCGCATCTTCGAGGGTAAGCCCTTCACAATTAACGAGGTGGGCATCTCGGGTAACGTACGTGTCAACGACGAGGTTATCCGCCGTGAGCTCTATGTGCGTCCTGGCGACCTCTACAACCGCGCACTACTCATGCAGACAATGCGTACGCTTATGGGCATGGGACACTTCGACGAGCAGGCTATCATCCCCGATATTCAGCCCGTGAGTGATGAACTCGTAAACGTAAACTGGCCACTCCAGGAGAAGGCATCAGACCAGTTTAACATCGCTGGTGGTTGGGGCTCTGGAACATTCGTAGGTAGCGTGGGTATCACATTGAACAACCTCTCTATGCGCAACTTCTTCAAGAAGGGTGCGTGGAGACCATACCCCTCTGGTCAGAACCAGCGTCTCTCGATTTCGGGTCAGACAAACGGTACATACTACAAAGCACTATCATTGAGCTTCACCGACCCATGGTTGGGTGGTCGCAGACCTAACTCATTCACCGTGTCGGGATATATCTCTGAGCAGAACAACGCATACTATGTATGGCAGAATGCTACGATGTACTACCGCTCTATGGGTCTTGCCATAGGTCTCGGTAAGCGCTTGCAGTGGCCCGATCCATACTTTACGTTCTATGGTGAGTTGGGTTATCAGCGCTACGGCCTAAAGGGTTGGACAAGCTTCATCATGAACGAGGGTAACTCTAATACCCTTGCTCTAAAGCTCATATTGCAGCGCTCATCTGTAGACTCACCCTTCTACTCACGTTCGGGTTCAGAGTTCACAGCATCGGTGCAGGCGACACCTCCATTCTCAGCATGGGATGGCAAGGACTACTCCGACCCCAACATGTCGGATCAGGATCGCTACCGCTGGATAGAGTACCACAAGTGGTTGCTCAAAGCACGCTGGTACTTCCCCCTCACACAGAATCAGAACCTCGTGCTCATGCTCGGCGCAGAGATGGGTTACTTGGGACACTATAATAAGAATAAGGTGTCTCCCTTCGAGCGCTTCGAGATTGGTGGCGACGGTATGACGGGTTACAACATCTATGGTGTCGACATCATCGCATTGCGTGGTTACGAGGATGGTGCCCTCGACCCATCAAACTACTACTCTGTGGCATATAACAAGTACACCATGGAGTTGCGCTACCCCGTTATCATGAAGCCACAGTCGTCGATCTACGTGCTCGGCTTCTTGGAGGGTGGTAATGGTTTCAACTCGTGGAAGGAGTTCTCGCCATTTAAGATTAAGCGCTCGGCAGGTGTCGGCGTACGTCTCTACCTCCCTATCGTGGGTATGATCGGCATCGACTGGGGTTGGGGCTTCGACCCAGCATACGGCAAGACAGAGCGTAGTGGCTCGCAGTTCCACTTCGTCATGGGTCAGCAATTCTAACCTCGCTTGGCAATATATTTGAGAATATTGAGTTATATATAGAACCTTAAAACTATAGAGTATGAAAAAGATGATTATCGCGCTTATGGCGATTGTGATGAGTGTAGGCGTGGCTTCGGCACAGAACTATATGGTCGTAGATAGCGAGAAGGTATTTAAGTCTATCGAGGCATATAACGACGCTTTGGAGGATATCGAAAAGCTCGCAACACAGTATCAGGATGCTGTGGACAAGAAGTTCGCAGAGGTAGAAAACCTATACAACACATACGTCAGTCAGCGCTCATCGCTCTCTATCAGCGCACAGCAGCAGTACGAGCAGCTCATCCTTCAGAAGGAGGCTGAGGCAACAGAGTATCAGGAGTCGCTCTTTGGCACTGATGGCACACTTATGAACAAGCGTATGGAACTTATCCAGCCCATTCAGGAGCGCGTGTTTAACACCATCGAGAGCTTCTCAAAGCAGTATGGCTACGACCTCGTTATCGACATTTCGGCGAACCCCACCATCCTCTACTACTCTACGAAGGTGGACTTTACCGACCGCATCATCGAGGCATTGAAGAAGTAACCCAAACATTAAATTATTTAGAAACGTAACATATTTTAGAGATGAAGAAATTAATGAAATTGGCATTGGTCGCAGTCCTCGCACTCTCTGCCACAACAGTATTCGGTCAGAAGTTTGGTCGTGTAGACTTGGCAGCTATCGTGCCCAACATGCCAGAGTATAAGGAGGCTCTCACAAACCTTGAGGCATATGGCATGGACTTGCAGAACCAGCTCGAGCAGATTCAGGTGGAGTTCAACACACGCCTTGCAGACTACGAGAAGAATGCAGCTACGATGACTGACTCTATCCGTCAGCTCAAGGAGCAGGAGCTCGGTCAGCTTCAGCAGCGCTTCCAGGACTTCCAGCAGATTGCACAGCAGGATATGCAGCGCAAGGAGGCAGAGATTATGAACCCTATCTACGATAAGGCTAACGAGGCAGTAAAGAAGGTTGCGTCGGAGGGTGGCTATATGGCTATCTTCAGCACAGCGGGCGATCAGGCAGCATCTGCAGGCTTGGCATACTTCGACCCCGCAGCGCTCATTGATATTACTCCAGAGGTTAAGAAGGAGCTCAACATCGAGTAACGATTTCTTGTGATAGTGGCGCGTTAGCGGCACATTCGTCAAATCCCCGAATGGGTAGTACATGTCGTACATCCCATCCGGGTTTTTTTCATATTTGTACCCCAAAATAAAAGTGCTACCCCACACGAGGTAGCACTTCTGCATTTAACCGAAATCCGATTAATACTCTGCCAAGATGATGCCCGAGATTGGGGCTACCGATACCTTACCAGAGCGGATATTAAATGGCACCATGCCCTTAGCATGTACAATCTCACCATCCGAGATCCACTTGTATGTGCCTACGGGGATGTCGAACTCTACATAGTCGCGCGAACCATTCATCAATACCACGATGCGCTTAGCTGAGTCGATGCCCTCCAAGTTATCGAGCACGAAGCCTACAGCTGCCTCATTATCATTCTCGATAAACGACAAGTGCTCGCGTACTGCCTCGGCTGTGCCCAACGAGAATGCGGGGTGCTCCTTACGCATTGCTATAAGACCCTTGCAGTACTCCACCAAGTCGTTATACTGGCTCTTAAGTGCCCAGTCGATAGCGTTATACTCATCGGGCATATTGTATGTGTTCTTCTCGCCACGCTTCGAGCGATACATCTCCTCGCCGCAGAAGATGAAGGGCACACCCTGTGAGGTAAATACGCCAAAGTGGGCAAGCTTAGCCATCTTGAGGCGCTCCTCCTCCGAAGCATCGGGCGATAGGTGCTCAAGGCGGTCACGGAGGTTGTGGTCGTCGTGGCACGTTACATAACTTACGTGCTGGCGTGGGTCGGCACACCATGCTGCCTCAGAGTGGTTAACCTCGGGGTGCTCAACGCCACCCACGATACCAAACTTCAAGGCCTCCTTATTGCCCTCAACGCCATGGATGAAGCCACCCTTCGACAAGTCGAGAGTACCACGAAGTGCGTTGCGTATATCGTCTGAGAAGGCTGCAACACCAGGCATCTGATATGTATAGCGCTTGAAAGCCAACTTACTCTCGTCGTAGAGAGGTGCACTTGCTGCCCAACCCTCGCCATAGAGCAAAATATCGGGGTTTAGAGCCTCGAGACGCTCGCGGATGAGGTTCATGGTCTCGATGTCGTGGATTGCCATAAGGTCGAAGCGGAAGCCGTCGATATGGTACTCCTTAACCCAATACTCCAAAGACTCCACCATATACTTACGCATCATAGGCTTCTCGCTCGCTGTCTCATTGCCACAGCCTGAGCCATCAGCAAACGTGCCATCCTCGCGCATACGGTAGAAGTAACCAGGAACGGTGAGCTCGAAACCACAGTTCTCGGTAGATGTAGTGTGGTTATAGACAACATCGAGGACTACACACAAACCTGCATCGTGCATAGCCTTAATCAATGTCTTTAGCTCGCGGATACGTGCCTCGGGGTCGGCAGGATTTGTAGAGTATGTACCCTCGGGAGCGTTGTAGTTCTTAGGCTCGTAGCCCCAGTTATACTGATTTGTGTGGCGCGACTCGTCGATAGAACCGAAGTCGGCAGTGGGGAGAAGGTGTACGTGTGTGATACCCATCTCGCGGAGGTGGTCTATACCTGTTGAAAGACCCTCAAACGAGCGTGTGCCGTGCTCCGCCATTGCGATATACTTACCAGGGTTGCTGCTACCTGCACTCTCGTGTGCTGTCATATCACGATAGTGCATCTCGTAGATAACAATCTCTGTGGGGTCTACCTCGGGGCTCTTATCCTCGCTCCAACCCTTAGGATCGGTATCGCGCATATCTATAATAGCACCGCGGTTACCATTCACGTCGAGTGCACGAGCAAAGATGCCCGCAGTCTCCTTCAACGTATTACCATCTACAGTGACCTGGAAGGCGTAGTACATACCCTTCTTATCGCCCTCTACAGAGGCATTCCAAAGGCCTTTTTCTCCGCGTTTCATTGCCACCTCCTCGACAAGCGTATCGCCATTATAAAGGCGCACTACAGCACTTTCAGCCGTTGGTGCCCAGAGTTCGAACGATGTCTTAGTTGGAGTGTAGCACATCTCCTCGATAGGTGTAGTGGGGATGTTGTCACCCTTCTCCTTTTTCACCTCATCATCGCAGGCAACAAACGTAACCATAGCGGCTACAGCCACGCCTGTAAGTAGTCTCTTAAAGTCTTTCATATGTGATTAGTTTAGTTGTTTCACAATGGGTCTGCATACAAAGTTAATAAAAATAATTCAATTATATGAGATATGCTCTTTTTTCTAAATTTTTATCGCTTTATTGCTTCTAAACCAATAGTTTTTCCTATATTTGTAATATGAAACAGAGTGTTTTACATAACGTACTTAACCGCCTACATAGCGCTACAACGAGAGTGCTATGGTTGGTGTGTGCCGTTATGGCGCTGTTTGCTGTTAGTTGCGACACGAACGAGAAGAAGATGAACGACATCGAGCGTGCCGAGAGTATGCTTCGCAACAACCCTGAGGAGGCACTCGCCATTATGGAGAGTATCGACCGCAGCACAATCCTTGAAAACCGTGAACTCGCCTATTATGCACTCGTATATAGCGAGGCTTGCTACTACAACCGAAAACTTATCTCCGAGGACTCGCTAACATCTATATCTGTCGATTACTACAAAAATCGTAACGACCACGACCGTCGTGCCCGCGCCTACTTCCAGCACGGCATGGTGCTAAACCTTAGCAAGCAATATCCCGAGGCTATCATAGCTCTTATGGAGTCGCTCGAGTCTATAAATAACTATGGTAACCTTCGCCTCGAAGGTGTTGTGCACCGCACTATGGGCGACGTATATCGCGCACGCTACTGCTACAAGAATAGCTACCAGGAGTATTGCCTCGCTTACGACTGCTTCCATGTTTTGCAGCTTAAATACCATGCCTACTATACCAAATATAATATGGGTCAGGCAGCGGCAAAGATGCGCAACTACGAGGAGGCGGAAAGATTGTTTAACGAGGCGAGAGACTACTCCATCGAGAATAACGACATGGACCTGCTCTGCACCGTGCTTCACGAGTTGTGCGACCTATATCTCAAGCAGGAGGACTACGTAAAGTGCAGCGAGGTGGTAGAACTATTCGAAAAGTATGATTGCGTTCTATGGTTTGTGTCACGCTACTATGCCGTAAGAGCTATTGTAAGCAGCGAGCTTGGCGATAACGACCTTGCACGCGAATATATCACTATCGCCGAGGAGCAGCGCTACCGCGATGAGGCTATCATTGAGGAGGCATGGTACCGTATATATAAGAATATGGGAGATACGGAAAACGCACTACATTGGTTGAAGCTCACTAATAAGCGCCTCGAAGAGTCACTTATGGTTGCTGCTGACCAGCCCGTATTGAACTACCAGATAGACCTGCTACAGAATAACCTAACAAAGGAGGAGCACGAGTTGACAATTACACGTCAGCGTAATGTCGCAGTATATGTAACTATCGCAATCATCCTCTCGCTCATCGGTGGCATCTTGCGAGCATTTACCACAAAGAAGAATAGGGATATTCAGCGATATATCGAGACTATCCACGATCTGCAGATCACAACGCACAACACTTCAGATACACTTTCGGAGGCTGTCGACCAACTTTATAACGACCGCCTTAACGACCTTAACCGCCTCTGCGAAACATACTACGAGCATAGCGATACTTCGCGCCATGCCACTAAGGTATTTGAGCAGGTGAGAGAGACTATTGAGTCTATTAAGAGTGATGACACTCGTATCGAGGAGCTTGAAAAGCTCGTTAATAAGTGCCGCGGTAACCTCATGCAGAAACTTCATGAGCAGTGCCCAAGACTCAATTCTAAGGAGCAGCGAGTAGTGTTATATAGCTATGCTGGCTTCTCATCACGCGCAATATGCGTCTTCATGGAGACAAATCCTGTAGCTCTTTCGAAGATGAAATATCGAATTAAGCTAAAAATTAAGGAGTGCGAGGCAAAAGATGCCGATCTCCTTATCTCTTCTATCGGCGACCGTTAGTCGTTGAAAATCAACACTTTATATATAGGTATAAAATTTATACCTTTTATCGTCGTAACTCATTGATTATCAAGCTTGCGAAAAAATAATTAAAATTTAATTCGTAACTCATTGATAATCAGTATAGTAAAAATGGTGTTGCGAAATCTTTTTTGTCCTAAAATTTGGTCACCTCCCACCTTTGATATACATTTGCATTGTGGAAAGAGGTCAATATTCTGCGCCACAACTGCGCTGATTTACGGCTTCAGGTAACATTAAAAATATATTCTTTTTTTGAGAGGTGTTACTTGGAAGATTTGATTGGTTAATCTCTACTTCGCATCGTTCTTCAAATTGCAATATCGACCTTAGTTAGTGGGTCATATACAATATTGGTTAATGAATATTTTAATGTGTCCGGTGCTACGCACGACTATTACTATGAGATGGGTAATATGTTGTGCGTAGCCGTTTTTTTATATTGGGTGAAAATAGGGTTAGGGAGTTTAAGGAGATTAAGGAATTTAAGGATTATATGGTTGGTATCATCACTAAATTATCGAAGCTCACAAGACATACAATCTTTCTAAGCCTCACCATCCAATTTCTTGTCAGAGTGGTGTTGTAGTGGTGCATCACAAAAGAAAACACCAAAGGATAGTACAATGTAGTACAGCCTTTGGTGTTTTACTTTTAGGGATGTGCCGCTTATTTTTGTTAGCGGCAGTAGATGTCTGCCTTATCGTGGAAAATTAACTGAAAGACTGCATTTCTATTAAGTGCGCATAAATTCCACCCTTTTCGAGGAGCTCGTGGTGTGTACCCTGCTCGGCTACGCGACCTTGGTCGATGACGTAGATGCGGTCAGCATTATAGATAGTGCTGAGACGGTGAGCAATGACGATGGATGTACGACCTTTGAGAAGGTTTGTAAGGGCATCCTGAACGAGCTTCTCGCTCTCGGTGTCGAGGGCAGATGTAGCCTCGTCGAGGATAAGAATCTCTGGGTTCTTGAGGACAGCACGTGCGATGCTTAGGCGCTGGCGCTGGCCACCAGAGAGTTTAGTACCACGATCACCAATATTTGTGTCGTAGCCCTCGGGAGACTCAGAGATGAAACCATGGGCGTTAGCAACCTTACAAGCCTCGATAACCTCCTCGTGTGTCGCTGTGGGGCGACCCATAAGGATATTACCCTCTATAGAGTCATTGAAGAGTACTGTATCCTGAGATACGATACTCATCTTGCTACGTAGCGACTCCTGTGAGTAATCTTTTATAGACTTACCATCGAAGAGTATCTCGCCAGACTTAACGTCGTAGAAACGGGGTATAAGCTCGCTAAGCGTAGATTTACCACCACCTGATGGTCCTACAAGAGCTATTGTCTGACCCTTCTTAATGGTTATACTTACGTCGTTGATAACCTCGCGCTCGCCATCGTAAGAGAAGTGCACATTGCGAAGTTCAATAGCCTCACTTAGGCCCTCAAACTCCTCGGCATTCTCCTTATCCTTAACCTCAGACTCTGCATCGATGATGGTGAAGATACGCTCACCCGCTGCAACACCCTGGTTAATATTGGCAAACTGGTCGATAAATGAGCGGAGAGGGCGTGTAATCTGCGAGAATGCAGCGATGAAGGCGATGAAGCCAGCACCTGTGATAAGATCCTTCTCAACGAGTGTACCACCGAATACAAGGATGATAGCTACAGCCGTAATACCCAAGAATTCACTCATGGGCGATGCGAGCTGCTGGCGCTTGGCCATGCTTATAACAAGCTCCGAGAAGTGCTTATTTATACCCTTAAACTTATTGATAATGAACTTTGTAGCGTTGTAACCCTTAACAATCTTTATACCCGAGAGTGACTCATCGAGCATAGATACCATATCTGCCATGCGCTCCTGACTGCGCTTTGCGGGATGGCGCAACTTCTTAACAATGCGGCCAATGATAAGACCCACGATGGGCAAGAAGATAATAGCAAAGAGTGACAACTCCCACGATATACCAATCATAAGTGCGAGGTAGCCAATGATGAGGAATGGATCACGAAAGGCTACCTGCAAGGTGTTTGTGATGCAGTATTGCACAACCATAACATCCTGCGTAATCTTTGACATAATATCACCCTTGCGCTGGTCGCTGAAGAAACCAACATTCATCTCCAGTACGCGCGAGTACATCTCGTCACGCATACGCTGAATAGTATTTACACGCAAGCGCTCCACAGTCATTGCCGAGGCGTAGCGGAAGAGGTTGCTAAAGAGGTTCATACAAACTGTAACGACACCCAAAAGAATAAGGAAGCGTACTCTGTCAATCTCGCCAGCACCAAAGAAAACACCATAGATATAGTTAAGGAGGTTAGAGAAACCCTCCTCAGAGAACTCTATACCTGGGAAGGTGGTGACGGCAACCATAGCGGTTTGCGTCTCCCCGCTCTTGAACATCGTAGTCAAGATGGGGATTATCATCGCGTAGTTGAATGTGTTGAACAGAGCATGCAACGCCGCGAAGAAGAAGTATGGTACAGTATATCGACTCAAGGGCTTAGCAAAGTTCAAGAGTCGTAAATATGTCTTAAACATTTATACTACAGGTTACTTATTTTATTAATGTAGCTTTGGAAGTGAGGGGATAACCGAGTTATAGTAGTGATAAATGGAAACTATAACATACCCTCTTTGGCGTACTCCTTGATAGACTTCTCGAAGTGCTTGATGGTATCTGCCATATTCATAAAGGACTTACCACCTGCAGCGTTCTTATGTCCTCCACCATTGAAGTAGCGCTGTGCAAAGATGTTGACGTCGATATCGCCACGCGAGCGTAAAGATACACGTATAAAGTCAGTATGCTCGGTAAACATCGCCGACACCTTCATCTTCTTAATCTGAAGTGGGTAGTTCACGAAGCCCTCGCTATCACCCTGCTGGAACCAGAAGCGACGCATCTCATCCTCCGTAAGCGACATGTGTGTCACGGTGCCATTATGGAAGATCTTCATCTTGCGATTTATGACATAGCCAAACAGGCGGGCGCGACCCTCAGTAAAGGAGTTGTATACGTTATTATGGATATCGGGGATAGAGATACCCTTAGATGCAAGCACCGATACCATGCGGAATACGTCGGGCGTAACACTCGAGAATGCGAAGTTACCCGTATCTGTCATCATTCCAACAAAGATATTTACAGCCATATCCTTCGAGATGCTCTCAGCACCGAACATAGTCTCCACAAGTAGAGCCACCATATAACATGTGCTCGAAGCCTCGGGATAAGATATCATAAGGTCGAAATCCTCCACAGGGTTGAGGTGGTGGTCTATCAATATGCGCTTAGCGTGCTGATTCTCCTCTATAAGGTCGCTAAGACCATCCAAGCGTGACATGGTGTGGAAGTCGAGGCAGAAGATTAGGTCTGCACGACGTACAGCCTCTGCTGCACGACCCTCGCTGTCGTTCTTATATATCACCATATCGCCACATCCGGGCATGAAGTCGAGGTAGTATGGGAACTTATTAGGAAGAATACATGTCACATCGTGACCATGACGCTTAAGCACCTCAGCCCAGGCGAGTGATGAACCAATGGCATCACCATCAGGGTTTGTGTGCGAGAGGATAACCACGTGTTGTGGTTGCTCTATGTAGTCACGAAGCTGCTCTATCTTATTTCTAGCTATCTGCATAACCGTTACAGTTATATGTTAATTTCGCAAATATAAGAAAATTTAGTGTAATATACTAATATAGAATAGAAAATAAGGTGATACGACCACTTTTAACAACCTACAAACAAAGAGTCTCAACAGCCTCTATTATTTAGATTATATTCTTTTTTGAAATTTCAGATTACGTATGGATTTTTGAGATTTGCTTTTGAGAGTGATGTTGTCAACATTTGTTTTATATTTTTTTATACATATATATATTAATAATTAAAAACAAATAATAATAAAGGGTGTTGATTGTGTCAATAACTTTTCAAGGATGTTTTTATCAACAATTTTCATTTTTGATTGTTACTTATTTTAATTATAAGCATTTATATAATTTATTATAAACCAATAAAATAAAAACAAAATAATTCAAAAATAAACACTATTAACAATTGATTATTAACATATAGACAATGTTTAAATATCAACAATGGTTACTGAAATACGTCGATAAGTACGTTGAAAAGATAGGGTATAAATTATTGTCTTTTTATTTGCAAAAAGAGAGCGGCCGTATATACAACGACCGCTCCCAATAATGCAAATCTTTTTATTGAAATTTTGCCAACAATTATCCACACACTTATTAACACTCCGTTGGGAGCTTTTCAACAACCTTTGCGGCAATCTCAGCATAGTACTTCTCGACACGTGGATCGAAACCGCCAGCAGGACGACCCTCATCACTACCCTCCATGATAGACTGGATGATAGGTATCTGACCCAATAAATCAACACCTGCACCCTCAGCATACTGCTTAGCACCACCCTGACCAAAGAGGTAGTACTTATTATCGGGCAACTCCTCGGGTGAGAACCATGCCATATTCTCAACAACACCCAACACAGGAACATTGACCTGGGGGTGGCGGAACATCTCGACACCACGTACTACATCCGCCACAGCAACCTGCTGGGGTGTAGAGACGATAACAGCGCCCGAAATCTTAAGTTCATTGATGATAGAGAGGTGTATATCACCAGTTCCTGGAGGAAGGTCGATAAGGAGGTAGTCCAACTTACCCCAACGTGTCTGGTGTATAAGCTGGTGCAAGGCATTTGTAGCCATGCCACCACGCCACATCAAAGCATCTGTAGGCTTGATGAAGAAACCGATGCTCATAATCTTGATACCCAAAGACTGCGCAGGGATGATAAAGTCGTGACCCTCCTCGTCGCGCTCAGCATCGGGAATATAACCCTCTACGCCAAACATCTTATTCTGCGAAGGACCATATATATCAGCATCGAGGATACCTACATTACAACCTCTCTGGCGCAATGCCACGGCGAGGTTAGCTGTAACAGTAGATTTTCCTACACCACCCTTACCCGATGCCACAGCAACGATACGGCATATATCCGTAGTTGTTGACACATTCTCCTGTCGACGTGGCTTGGGTGCCGCCTCACGTATGATTACCATAGCCTTATTCTCGGGGAAAGTAGCCTGCATAAGCTCCTCAACCTGGCGCTTAATCTTCTGTGCAAAGGGGTCGCGAGCCTTCTGGAAGCGGAGAGTGATAGCAATGGAGCCATCCTCACCCATATCTGCACGATCCACAAAACCACTATCAACGATATTACCGTTGGTCTCGGGGTGTATAATGCTTCGAAGCAACTGTTCTAACTGTTCGTTCATATTTAAGAGAGTCTCTTTAATTAAAAGTCTAACTGCATATCACCTGGTACGATAGTCTGAATACCACCATTTGTGATAAGCATGGGGTTGGCTATGATGAAGTCACGAATCTCCTCGTAGTAGATGCTATTGTTATTAATACCCATGTTCACGGTAGCCGAAGCACCCATCTCCTCCAACCACTGCTCGAAGGGTGTGAGAGGTGCGTTGAACTCGTAGAGGGCATACTTCTTAGAGATACCTGCAAGCTCTGTGGCCTTTGCGACAGCCTCTGTGAAGCCACCAATCTCATCTACCAAGCCAATCTCTACGGCGTTGCTACCACTCCATACTCGACCCTCGGCGATGTTCAAAACATCGTCGATAGGAAGGTTACGTCCCTCGGCAACGTGTGAGGTGAATGTGGTGTATACGCGGTTAACACCTACGTTGATAGACTCACGCTGCTCGTTGGTGAGCGAGCGGAGAATAGATATCTGGCCTGCAGAGGGCGATGTAGCGGCGCTATCAGATGTTACACCGAGCTTATTTTTGAGTGTGTCCTCAATATTGTAGAGCACACCGAACACGCCGATAGAACCTGTGAGTGTGAGCTTATCTGCGAAGATGTAGTCCGCAGGAGCAGAGATGTAGTAACCACCACTTGCTGCCATGTCACCCATAGAGATAACAACGGGCTTCTCAGCCTGCAAGAGAACCATCTCGCGCCATGCAATCTCCGAAGCCAAAGCTGAGCCACCAGGAGAGTTAACACGCACAACAACAGCCTTAGTCTTCTTATCGAGGCGCGCCTGGCGCAACTCCTCGGCGAGGCGTGAGCCAAAGACATAGCCGTCGGCATACATCTTACCATCTACAATCTGACCCTCGGCGTAGATGATAGCAACAAGAGGCTTCTCAATATCTTCGATAGTGCCTGTATTACCTACAGATACGCGCTTGGGAGCGATGTCGATATATGTAACATAGTCGCGGAGCGAGATCTTATTGTGGAGTTTGAAGTCGTTACGCTTAACGCCATACTCGCTGAAGAGGTCGAACAACTCATCCTCGTATGCTATTCTATCTACCATGCCACGTGAGAGAGCATCCTCAGGAGTGTTAATCTCGAGGTTTGCAGCATAGCTCTTGAGGTCGTCGGCGCTGATGCCACGGCACTCGGCAACATCTGCTACGATATCGTTCCACATAGATTCTGCCAATACCTCCATTTGGTGGCGGTTCTCGGGTGACATATCTGAGCGGAAGAAGGGCTCCACGGCGCTCTTAAACTTACACTCCGAGGGTCGGAAAATCTCAGCCTTGATATCGAGCTTATCCATGAGACCCTTGTAGAAGAGTGTTGTGAAGCCTACGCCACGCCAGTCGAGCGAACCCTCGGGGTTGATGAGGATTTGGTCGGCAACAGAGGCGAGGTAGTACTCACTCTGAGTGTATGTGTCGTCGTATGCTACCACAAACTTACCAGAGGCCTTGAAGCGTAGCAATGCTACACGCAACTCCTCGATGTTGGCAGCCGAAATGGTGCCAAGACCCTCGCAGTAGATGCAGATACCCTTGATGCGATCATCGTTCGCAGCATTCTCTATGGCTGTGAGAGCCTGGAGGATTGTTACGGGCTCGGTGAAGGTCATCGTAGTGGCGTCGATAACACCAAGTGGCGATGAGGGAGGTGCATCTGTCACATCCTCGGCGATGTTGATGTATAGCACACTCTGGCTGGGTATGGTCTCCGTCTCTATGTTAAATGAGAGGAGAATGTTGAAAATTAATCCTACTACAGCACCTACAACCAAGGCAGATGCCACAACAAATGCGAGGAGCGATGCTCCAAATGTTTTCCAGAAGTTCATAGGTAAAATGTTTTGTAATGCACAAAGATAACAAATTTTTCCTTTTGTTATTATACTTATATTTAATAATTAAATGGAATAATCCAGCATACGCATTTCTTGTCGAAGAGGTGAAGGTTGTGGTGCATAACAAAAGAACCCACCCGCGGGTTAGTACTCTATCGTACAGCCCTGGGTGGGTTACTTTTAGTGTTGCAGCGTTATAGCGCCGCAGTCACAAGAATTTATTACCAGATGATAACGCGCTCCTCAACAGGCATATACATCGCGTCACCCTCCTTAACATCGAACGCATCGTACCATGTCTGGATGTTACGCAATGTAGCATTTACACGGTTGCGACCAAGTGAGTGAACGTCGTTCTTTGTGAGGTTCTCCTTCTCCTTATCGGTGATGTTCTGTGCCCAGAGGGTTGCATAACCGATGTAGAAGCGCTGCTCGCCAGTGAAGCCGTCGATATCAGCAGGACGACCCTCAGCCCATGCGTAGTCAGTAAGACCTGTGAATGCAAGGCGGAGCCCACCCTGGTCAGCGATGTTCTCGCCGAGTGAGAACTTACCATCATCATAGAGGCCAGGAAGAATCTCGATAGCGTTGAACTGGTCTACGAGAACCTGAGTCTTCTTCTCGAATGCTGCGCGGTCCTCTGCAGTCCACCAATCCTTCATATTACCATCCTTGTCGAACTGTGAGCCCTGGTCGTCGAAACCGTGAGTCATCTCGTGTGCGATAACCACGCCGATAGCACCATAGTTTACAGCGTCGTCAGCATTGGGATTGTAGAAAGGAGGCTGGAGGATAGCTGCGGGGAAGCAGATCTCGTTTGTTGTAGGCATGTAGTATGCGTTAACAGTCTGAGGAGACATCAACCACTTCTCGCGGTCAACAGGCTTACCTACCTCGCTCATCTCGTCCATAGTGTACCAGCGGTTTGCCTCAACGACATTTGCCCAGTAGCTCTTAGAGGGGTCTACAACGAGTGTAGAGTAGTCCTTCCACTTGTTGGGGTAGCCAATCTTCACGGTGAATGATGAGAGCTTCTCCTGTGCCTTAACCTTAGTCTCGTCACCCATCCAGTCGAGGGCGTCGATATGCTTAGAGAATGCCTTCTGGATGTTTGCTACCATCTCCTCAACACGTGCCTTATCGCTCTCGGGGAAGTACTTAGATACGTACATCTGGCCTACAGCCTCAGAAAGAATAGAGTTGGGCACGCTCATAGCACGCTTCCAACGAGGACGGATCTCCTGAGTACCAGACATCATCTTACCGAAGAACTCGAAAGATGCTACGGCAAAGTCCTCGCTCAAGTATGACGATGCAGAGCTGATGTAGTGTGCTGCAACATATGCGCGAAGCTCCTCAAGAGAAGCGGTCTTCAATGTAGCGAGAGTATTAGCGAATGATGAGGGCTGGCTAACTACGATCTTCTCGATCTTACGCACGCCCATAGCGCGGAAGTAAGCGTCCCAATCAACACCCTTATACTGAGCCTTGAATGCCTCGTAAGTGTAGGGATTGTAACCCTTTACGATGTCGCGGCACTCTACGTTTGTCCAGTGCTTAGCAGCGAGGCGGTCCTCAACAGCCATAACGTTGTCTACCATCTTCTCTACGTCGCCCTCAACACCTGCGAGAGTGAAGATCTTTGCGAGGTATGTGCGGTAGCCAGCCTTGAGCTCAGCGTTCTTCTCGTCGGTGTAGTAGTCACGGTTACCCATGCCAAGACCACCCTGCTCCATGTAGAGGATTGTCATGTTGCTATCCTCGAGGTCGGCTGCGGGGTATGAGTAGAAGAAGGCACCAACACCCTCGATGTGGAGGTTTGCGATCTTCTCGATAAGCTCCTCGCGGTTGTTGATTGAGAGGATGTAGTTCAATGCCTTACGGATAGGCTCGGCACCCTCAGCGTTGAGGCGCTCCTCATCGAGACCCATCTTATAAAGGTCAGAGATCTTCTGCTCTACGCTACCGAACTCAGCCTCAGTCTTTGTCATCTCGTTGAAGAGCTCGTTGATGCGGATCTCGTTGTTCTCGCGGAGAACGTCGAATGAACCGTAGCGTGAGTACTCGGGCTTGAGAGGGTTCTTCTCCTGCCAGCCACCAGTAGCCCACTGGTAGAAGTCATCGTTGCGCACGATAGAGTCGTCGAAGTTGTTGATGTCGATAGCGGGAACACCCTCCTGCTTCTCGCTCTGGTTTGTTGCACATGCAGTCATAAGAAGCGCAGATGCAAGGATAAAAGTTAATTTTTCATCTATTATAAATTTGATTAGTAATCTAAATTACCGAGTATCAATCTCTTATTAGAAGGGGTCGAATATGACCCCTTATCCCGAGAAATTATTTTCTTATGGCAGCAACACCAGGGAGTTCTTTACCCTCCATGTACTCTAG